>JALSXE010000422.1:0-3116 GCA_027072755.1 Campylobacterales bacterium
CCCAATCTGGCGGAGGTTGTACTGACAAACCTGAGATTCATAGACAAATCTCCGGTCGACCGGGAGAATATCCGGGTAATGCCGGACGAGCCGATAGAGGTTACAATCGAGTGCGCCGACGGGACAGAACTTTTCGGAACCATCCACAGTCTTGCCGTCAACTCGATCGCGGTAAGGCTGAAGAACCCGAAAGATGCGGACCGCTGTTTTTCTGGAAGCGAAACCCACGTTATGCTCGCTTTCGATCTGAAAGAGCGGCAACAGCGCAAAGCACATGTGCGCATTTCGGCCGTACTCTTCAGTCGCGAGCAGGAGCAGGCCGTTTTCGCTATATATCCCAACCACTTTTTCAAGCAGAAGATCGAAGGGTACATAGCGCTTCAGCAGAGCAGACTGATTACGATAATGCAGAAGATGGTGCTAAATTTCTATCAGGGGTAGGGTGTTTTCGGCTCAGCTGTACTCGTCCATAGAGAGGTAGCCGCCTGCGATCAGTGCGACCACTGCCGCGATGTTGATATAGAGAATATGGCGGGTGCCGTTATCTTTTTGCAGAAGGCCAGCCACCGGTTCGGTCACAAGCTGCGACTCGTGATACCCCCAGTAGAAGAGGCCCATGGCGATAAAGAGAAGAAGAATCCCTATCTTTTTTTTCAAAACTGTTTTCCGATTTGTTGCGGTATAAAAAGCCGGGCCGTACCCGGACTTTATCAGATCGGCAGAACGCGGATATTCGGGTCGAGCTTCTCTTTTAGAACCGACTCTATGGCGTAGAGCGTCCCGGTAGTGGAGCTCGCGCACCCGGAACATGCGCCGAGATACCTGATATATACGTCGGTATACTGACCGTTCTGCTTGACATCGAGAACCTCCATGTTTCCGCCGTCCATGATTAGATACTGCCTTACACTCTCGTCTATCACACTGTCGATCGCTTTGATCTTCTGGACAAGCGTCATCTCGTTGAAAGAGACCTGCTCCGAGGCGGCCTGCTTCTCTACCGTCTCTTTGAGCTTCTCCTCCTCCATCTCTTTGCGCACATCCACAAGTATATCCACGAGATAGTATTCACGCTCTTCGTGTCCGCCGGGCTTGATGCAGCTTTTGCAGAAGGCTCCGGCTTTAGTGTAGTCGGTTATCTCTTCGACCGTCTTGAGATCGTTCAGTTTGATCACCTCTCTGATCGTTCCGAGGCTTACACGCGCACATTCACAGACGATAATCTCATCTTCGAAGCTCTCCATATCTACACCTTTGTAGATGGAGGCCGCCTTTTTTATGACGTCGTAAGCCATAACGGAGCAGTGCATCTTCTGCGGCGGAACAGCGGGAGTTTCAGGTGTGTCGCGCATCGCCTTTTCAACATCGATGTTCGTTATCTTTACCGCTTCGTCGACGGTTTTGCCTTTGCAGAGTTCGACCATTGTATCCGAGCTTGCGATAGCGGTTCCGCAGCCGAAACTTTTGAACTTCGCATCCAGTATCTTGTCCGTTTTGGGGTCCACTATCCAGTAGAGGCGTACCGCATCGCCGCAGCTTTCGGCACCGTAGTCGGCGACGATAAGCTCTCCTCCGAGGCGTTTGGCGTCCTCTTCGGTCAGCTCCCCCTGGTTTTTCGGATTGTTCATCAGCTCCTGCACCTTCTGGCTATACTCTTCCCAGATGCTGCCGCCGATCAAATCGTGTTTTGCCATAATCTTTTTCTCCTAAAATTCTTTATATAGCTATTGTACGCTCTTCATGCTTTCGGGCATATAGGCGTAAGAGCTCGAGATCGCCCTGAGCCTCTCTACAGCTTTTTTGAACTGCTCTATCGTATAGTCGATCTCCTCTTCCGTCGTGAACCTGCTGAGGCTCAGTCTGACGGCCGTGTGGGCGAGCTCACTGTCGGCTCCTACCGCCGTCATTATCGGATTTGCCTCCAGATCTTCGCTGGCGCACGCACTCCCCGTACTCGCGGCGATTCCGGCCCGGTTAAGATCCCACAGCATCGCTTCTCCCTCGACACCGCGCACCGATACGAGGATCGTATTGGGCGTGCGATTCTCCCTGGGCCCCACGCTGTAGATATCCGGGATCTGCAGTATCGCATCTTCGAGTTTGTCGCGCAGGCGGCGGACGTTCTCCTCTTCGAACTTCAGGTAGTAGTCGGCAAGCTCCATCGCCTTTCCCATTCCGACGATTCCGGCAACGTTCAGCGTTCCGGAGCGCCTTCCGCCCATGTGTTCCCCGCCATGCAGCAAAGATGTGAGCGGATGCCCGTCTCTTATGTAGAGACCGCCGACCCCTTTGGGCCCATGGAACTTATGGGCAGAAAAACTCATGAAGTCCACGCCGGCTTTTATGACGTCCACCGGTATCTTGCCTATGGCCTGTACTCCGTCGGTATGAAACAGTACGCCCCTCTCCTTGCAGATCTCGGCGATCTGCTCTACAGGGAATATGGCGCCCGTTTCGTTGTTGGCCCACATTACGGAGACGAGCGCAGTTTTGTCGGTTATGAAGTCGCGGACCGTATGCGCCTCTACCACGCCGTCGGCGTTTACGGGCAGGTATGTCACGCGTACACCCTGCTCCTCCAGCCATCTGCAGGTAGCCGTAACCGAAGGGTGTTCCACTTCGGTGGTAACTATATGATCTTTTTCCCCGTTCTTTATGAGATCGAAGTAGACACCTTTTAAAACCCAGTTGTTCGATTCGGTCGCGCATGAAGTGACGACTATGTCGTCCTCGTCGCGTGCCCCTATCGCTTCGTACATGCTGTCCATCGCCTTGCGAAGGGCCGGATGGCACGCCGTACCGAAGTCGTGCAGAGAGTTAGGGTTTCCGTATATCTCCGTGAAGTAGGGGTCCATCGCCGCCTTCACTTCAGGATCGACCATCGTTGTCGCGTTGTTGTCCAGGTAGACTTTCATCATAAAAAATGCTCCGAAAATTTTAATTAGGACAAAATTTGTCTTAATTCTTCAGTCGCCATGATAGATCAAACTTGTTTAATTGCGGCTTAAATATTAAACTTACTTTATGCAAGTTCGCTAAATATGTTAGGAGAGTAGTAATTATACACCAGTTAGCGAAAAAGTCAAAGCCTTTTAAAAGAGCTAATTGCATATAAT
>JALSXE010000422.1:3126-8057 GCA_027072755.1 Campylobacterales bacterium
TTCAATCTAAGGGCGGAATCAATCATGTTTGCACAGCTGCTCAGAGCATACAGCGGCCATAGCGTAAAGAACGACGTACTCTCCGGTGCGGTCGTGGCGATAGCGCTGGTTCCGGAGGCTATCGCATTCTCGCTGATAGCCGGGGTCTCTCCGCTGGTAGGGCTCTATACGGCATTTATCCTTGGCCTCATAACCGCGCTTTTCGGCGGAAAACCGGGGATGATAAGCGGTGCTACGGGGAGTGTGGCGGTGGTTATGGTCGCACTTGTCGCAACGCACGGGGTCGAGTATCTCTTCTTCGCTACGCTTCTTGCCGGCGCCATTCAGGCGGCTTTCGGTCTTTTGAAGCTCGCCAAGTTCATTCGCCTCGTTCCACAGCCTGCGATTCTGGGCTTCGTAAACGGTCTTGCGATCGTTATCGCGCTCGCGCAGCTACCGATGTTTAAAGACGAGGGGCCGGTGATGTATATACTTGTCTTCGCCACGATGGCGACGATGGTGCTGCTGCCCAAAGTCACCAAAGCGGTTCCGGCGGGACTGGTAGCCATAATAGTGCTCAGCCTCATAACGGTCATATTCGACCTCGATACGAAAAGGGTCGCCGATTTGGGCTCGATCGCCGGGGATCTTCCCTCTTTCCATTGGCCTGATGTGCCTTTGAACCTGGATACACTCATCACTGTACTTCCCTATGCGGCAGTCATGGCCGCTGTCGGACTCATAGAGTCTCTGCTTACCCTCTCCGTACTCGACGAGATGAGCGGAGAGAAGGGGAATGCGAACAGGGAAGCGGTCGCACTCGGCGCCGGAAACGCGACGTGCGGAGTGTTCGGCGGTATGGCCGGGTGTGCGATGATAGGCCAGAGCATCATCAACTACACCTCCGGCGGCCGAGGTCGCCTCTCGGGTGTTACGGCCGCGGTTCTGCTCATAATTTTCGTCGTGGCTCTAAGCGACTATATCGGGCAGATCCCCATAGCCGTTCTTGTAGGTATCATGTTTATGGTAAGCATAGAGACATTCGAGTGGGCCAGTATCGACCGGCTCAGGAAGATGCCCAAAACCGACGCCTTCATTCTTGTGACGGTAACGGTGGTAACGATCTTTACCGACCTTGCTATGGCCGTTATAATCGGGGTTGTCATCTCGGCGCTCGTATTCGCGTGGCAGCACGCACGCGTCTATACGCGCACCTTTGTCGAGGGAGAGCGTAAAATCTACGAATTTGACGGCCCCCTCTTTTTCGGTTCGGTGCAGGGGTTTTTGGACCAGTTCGATGTTGCAAGCGATCCGGCAGAGGTGGTTATGGACTTCAAACGCGCTCGCGTGATGGATTCAAGCGGCGTGGAAGCGATAGACAAGATTACCAGAAGATACGAAGAGGCCGGCAAGAAGCTGACTATCCGCCATCTGAGCGAAGATTGCAAAAAACTGCTCAAAGCCGCGGGCAAATACTGCACCTATGAGGAGGACGACCCGACCTACAAGGTCGCGGTCAACCACGAAGAGTACAGTAAGTAGCCTCTCTACTCTCCGGCTCCGGCGCTCTCAAGCTTCTTGTCGATCGCCTCCTTCAGATCTTCGAGAAGATCCTCCGCTTCCGATTTCGATATGTTCTGGCCGCTGCTGTACTCGATGGTGTAACCGTCCCTCTTTATCGAGATCTCGGCGGCGATATTTTTGGTTTCGCTGAAGTATCTGTCTACAACGACTTTGCGATCTCCTAGCGGGACGCTGTTCCACCCCTCCTCTTTCGCCGCAGCCTCTACGGCGCTCCGGATCGTGCCTATTGAGAGGCCGTGTCCGAGACTCCGCTCGATCTCTATCATCCCTTCCGCTCCGCTCTGTGTACCGCTCTGCAATCCTTTTTGCGCACATCCGCCCAAAAGCAGAAGAGCGAAGGCGGCCGCTAAAATCTCTCTTTTCATAACCCGTCTCTCCTTTTTCCGTTATCTTTTCCGATGTTACATCAATTTTAATTAAAGAGAAATTATAATTGACTTATGAAAAAGAGAGAGTTTTTACGGATCGTCGATTTGCTAAAGAGTGAGTACGAGAGTTGGGATGCCCCTGCGAAGAGGTTTGAAGGTGCCTATAGGAGGACTCCTTTTACCGTAATGGTTTCGGTGATGTTGAGTTTCAGAACCAAAGATGAGGTGACACTGGAAGCCGGAAAAAAGCTCTTCGCCCTTGCGGATACCCCCTACAAAATGGTGCAGTTGGAGAAGAAGAGAATAGAGGAGGCAATATATCCGGTGGGGTTCTACAGGAGAAAGGCCGCCACGATACTTGAAGCCTCTTCATACATTATAGATAGGTTCGGGGGCGAGGTTCCGGGGAGCGAAGAGAAGCTTCTTGAAATCAAGGGTGTGGGTCCTAAAGCGGCGCATATCATACTCGAGTCCGCTTTCGGCGAGAAGACGGTCGCGGTAGATACACATCTTCACAGAATTTTGAATATGTGGGGGTTTATCGAAACCTCCACGCCCGAAGAGAGCCTCGAAGCTTTGAAAAAGAGGCTCGCTCCCGAAGAGCAGGCCAGGCTCAACAAGCTTCTTGTCAGTTTCGGGCAGGTAGTCTGCAAACCGGTGAAACCCTCTTTGTGAAGAGTGCCCTGTAACAGGGCTGTGCCCGGCATCATCCTTATAGGCGGCCGATATATTATGAAAAGAATGGCGGTGTATGCAGGCGTACCGGCGCGTTATGACGGTTGCTTTGGAAAAACTTTTCTAAAAAAGCTAACCGCATCTTATGAAAATTATTGCCACAGTATAAACTGTTTTATACTACAATAACGAAAAATTTTATGGAGCCGTTATGTCGGTAGGCAAAATTCTGGGTATCTTTTTTATCTCCGCTTTTCTTCTGGTGCAGCTTATTCCGTATGAGCGGAGCAATCCCAAAAGCGATCCGTCGCTCGAGATAGAGGCGCCGCCGGAGATCATGGCCATTTTCAAGCGCTCCTGTTACGACTGCCACTCCAACGAGACGAGATGGCCGTGGTACAGTCTCGTTGCGCCGGCCAAGTGGTTCGTCGTTCGTGATGTGAATGTCGGACGCAGATGGCTAAACTTCAGCGAGTGGAACAGCTACGACGAGAAGAGAAAGGCGAAACTCAAAGAGATGATCTTTGTCGCCGTAGGGCTTGCGATGCCGCTCGGAACATATGTCAAGGTGCATCCCGAAGCGGCCCTCTCCGAAGAGGAGAAGAGTGCGATTCGAGAATGGACCGGCGTAAAGGTGGAGGAGATCATGAACAGACCGAAAAGGCATCTATATTGATCAAGATAGTTCTTTATATACATCTACTTTCAGCTACGGCGTGGGTCGGCGGTTCGCTTCTGCTCTTCGCACTCGGTATCCTGCTCCGCGACAAGTGCGCGCAAAAGAGCGTCTATACCCACCTTGGCCCGATCTACGGATATTTCGAGACATTCTGGCTCATACTGCTCTGGATTACGGGTCTGACGATGTTTTTCCATTTTGGAATAGACAAGGCTATGGCACACGCTCCCGGCTCCGAACTGGCCTCGCTAATGCATGCGAAGCTTATAATGGTAGGCATAATAACGCTCCTGACCGCAATCCATATGTATATCGCGTTCAAGACCCATACGGTCGAGAGAACCCCGCTGCAGAACCTCGTATCGCGCGGCAGCTCCATGTTGATCTTTCTGCTGAACCTCGTGATCGTCTGGTACGCCATAGGCATAAGGGATCAGCTGTGAGAATATACGAAGATGAAGATATATTCGTAGAGCAGGAGGCGGCCGAAGTGCCGTGGGTGAAGATATTCACGAAAGTGCCCTACAAAGAGCTTACCGAAGTTCCGGACGAACTGCGGGCGAAGCTATGGATAGCCTACGAGACGGTAGAGAGGCGGATGATCTCCTTTTTCAGGCCCGACAAGATAAACATGGCGTCGTTCGGCAACTACGTTCCGCGCGTACATATCCATGTTATGGCGCGTTTCAAAGAGGACAGCTTCTTCCCCGAGCCGATGTGGGGCACGAAGCAGAGGGACTCTCACGTCGAGTTCGGAGATTTCGAAGAGTTCGCAAAAGAGCTCAGGGCCGATTTGCGGAAGCTCTTCAAAGAGTCGGAGCGCGGCTAGCCTACAATCTTCTTTAGCATCTCTACACTCTTTTCGAACTCCACGACCTCCTGAGCGCTTTGGCACAGAAATTCCGTCATCTCATCCTTTTTTGCGAGAGCCTCGTCGAGTGCGGGGTCGCTTCCGCGCTGGTAGGCCCCTATGCGCACCAGCATTTCGTTCTCTTTCAAAAGCGCAAGCATCTGCCTGAACTTCAATGCCGCCGCCAGGTGATCGGGTTGGGTAACGTCGCTTATGACACGCGAAGCGGAGGAGAGTATGTCGACCGGGGGGTATATGCCGCGATCGGTGAGTTCGCGACTCAGGACGATGTGGCCGTCGAGGATGCTTCGGCTCTGGTCGGCGATGGGGTCGCTTAGATCATCCCCTTCGACCAAAACGGTAAAAAACGCCGTTATCGAACCCTGCCCCTCCTCTTTTCCGGCCCTCTCCATAAGTTGCGGAAGAAGGGTCAGAGACGAGGGGGGATAACCTTTGGATGTCGGCGGCTCGCCGAGGGCGAGGCCGATTTCACGTTGCGCCATAGCGAAGCGGGTAACCGAATCCATCATAAAGAGCACATCCTTTCCCTGCCTCTTGAAGTACTCCGCTACGCTCATCGCGCTGAAAGCGCCATATTTTCTCATGAGTGCGCTGTCGTCGCTCGTCGCTACCACGATAACGGTATTGCTGAGGTCGTTGCCCAGGTTTTTCGCTATGAACTCCGGCACTTCGCGTCCCCGTTCGCCGATGAGCGCCACCACCTTCACGGGGGCCTCGCACCCCCTTACGATCATGCCCATCAGTGTCGATTTGCCGACGCCGCTACCGGCAAAGA
>JALSXE010000423.1:0-2049 GCA_027072755.1 Campylobacterales bacterium
GCTCCGTAAATCGGCCTTCGCTTTTAAATAATTAAAAAAATATTAAATATAATCCCCATTTTCAAAATTACAAAAAAAAGCTAAATTCTTGATGTATATCAATCATATCTCCGATAAAAATTGTCATAATTACTCTACGCCTTATTCAGGATAGTTAAAAAAGGAGGTTAAATGGAGCCTGTAATCACGATGCCCCAGATCGCTCCCGACGTGTTTCTGAAGATCTTTGTCGTATAGCCTCGGGTGTTAGTCTTCGGTGTCGGATACGCCGCTTTGCTTACACTTGCGAAGATGGGTGTGGTATCGAAAAAGTTCACTCCTTTGAGTTACCTATTCTGGATATTGCAGGTGTACAGTCTGTACGATCTTTCGGTTCTTATCCATAGCAGTCCCTTCACTGCGAAGGTACTCGCGGTCGCGATGGTCGCATATCTATTCGCACCGCACCTGTACTTCTATCTGATAGAGCAGTCGGAGAGACGCTACGGAGATTCGAAAGAGTAAATCCTGATGTTACGCATCGTATACGTCAAGATGCGTACGATGCGTAACCATCAGTAAAAAAAAGGAGGAGAGATGAGCGGAAAGAGAGTCTCGGTCTGGACGAGTATAACCTTTTGGCGACGCTCGGCGGCATGGGTAACGGGAACGGCTACCGTACTGCTAATGTGGCTTACGTTCAATACGATGGGCCAGATCGCCATGGGTTCGGATGAGGATCTGCAAAACGGAGTTAAAAAGCGTATCCCCGCACCGACCGTAATCAATTACCATATCGATTACAAAATGGACGAGAAGAGGGGGCACGAGGTACCTGTTATAGGTGAGAAAGAGCCTTTCTTCGGGAAAGAGTGGAGTGCCGAGGAGGCGGCGGAGCTGCTTCGGCACGGAAAGCTTACGCAGCAGGCGAAAAACTGCATGAACTGCCATACGCTGCTCGGTAACGGTG
This sequence comes from Campylobacterales bacterium, assembly GCA_027072755.1. GTDB lineage: Bacteria > Campylobacterota > Campylobacteria > Campylobacterales > Hydrogenimonadaceae > Hydrogenimonas. The sequence goes on from JALSXE010000423.1 coordinate 950, forward strand.
CATACTACGCACCCGATCTTACCAAAGCGTGGCTCGATCCGAAATGGAACGACGGTACCATGACCGGAATTACGGGCAAAGATACGGTCGAAGAGGCGATGGCGGAGTTTTTGATGCACCCGTCCCAATACCCGACACATGCGCGCATGATGCCGGATCTAGGAATCACGAGGGATGAAGCTGTCGCACTGGTCGCTTTTTTGAAGCATATGAGTGCAATCGATACGAACGGATTCCCTCGCAACTTCTCGCAGTCTGCGAAACGTCTTGAAGGAGGTACTCATGCTCGCTAGTATAAAGTCAAACCATTTTCAGTATGAATCGAAAAAGCTCGCGATGAACTATTTCAGGGTCGCGATCGTGCTTTTCGGTGCCCAGCTTCTTATGGGGTTGATAGCGGCGATACAGTTCCTCTACCCCAGTTTCCTTTTTGAAGTGTTCGACTTCAACGTCGCTCGCATGGTTCATATCAACGCGCTTGTGGTATGGCTTCTGTATGCGATGATAGGATCAGTCTATTTTCTTCTACCCGACGAGACGGGAATCGAAACGGTTGGTATAAAGCTTGGAAAGCTTGCGTTCTGGGTTCTTACCGCCGCTGTAGCGGTTGTGGTGCTTGTCTACATCTTCATCCAGGTAGGACCAGGAAAAGAGAGCACCATCTGGCTTATCAACGAAGGGCGTGAGTATATCGAAGCACCGCGCTGGGCCGATATCGGTATAGTGGTCGTCGTGTTGATCTTCTACTACAACGTTTTCGCGACCTATATGAAGGGTCAAAAAACGGGTATCGTAACGGTTTTGGTCGCTGACCTCTTCGCCCTTGCCGGTCTCTATCTGTGCGGTATGTTCTTTACCGACAATATCTCAATGGATCAGTACTGGTGGTGGTGGGTAATCCACCTCTGGGTCGAGGCTACTTGGGAAGTCTTCGTAGGTACGATCGCAGGTTACGGACTGCTAAAGATTCTGGGCGCAAAAAGAGAGATTGTCGAGATGTGGCTCTGGATCGAAGTGTTGATGCTGTTCGGTTCAGGTATTTTGGGTCTCGGTCACCACTACTTCTGGATCGGTACGCCCGAATACTGGTGGGAGATCGG
>JALSXE010000424.1:0-8008 GCA_027072755.1 Campylobacterales bacterium
AAATAGAGATACTCTGTTTTAGCCGGCTTAACGGCCGCTTTGAGCGCATCGAGAGAGACACTGCCGATCGGATAGGGCGGCAGACCGCTGTATCTGTATGTGTTGAAGCGCGTATTGTCCGATAGAATTCGCCTTTTTGTAACTTTCTGATGGGAGTAGCTACCGTAGTTGAGCGCTCCGTCCATCTGAAGAGGCATCCTCTTTCTGAGCCTGTTGTAGATAACCGACGAAACCAGCGGCATCTCTTCTGCATCGGCCGCCTCCTTCTGTATAATAGAGGCTATCGTTACATATCGAAACCATTTTTTGGGGTTGTATGTGCCGAAAAACTTTTTTGCCAACTCTTCATGCCTGGCGAGCGACTTTTTTACCAGGTAGTAGACGAGGTGCTCCTCGCTAATACCCAAAGGTACATAATATGTATCGGGAAAGATTACACCGTCGGGATAGGGTGCATATTTCCCGTACGATCTCTCCAGCTTTTGTCTGTCGAGATGAAGACGCTGCGAGAGGTCTTGAAAAAATATCTCTCTCGTCTCACCCGGAATGAGCGTCAACTCCGTCATCGCCGCTTTTGCATGGGTGAGACGATATAGCAGATCCGCTTTGGTCAGCCTTTCGGCTCCAAGATCTATCCACCCCTTCTGGGGATACCCGAAAAATCTGACCAGATAGCGATCGAGAGTGTTTATATCCATTCCGATTTTGTTCAGGTATGATATAATCGTCGCCACCGAACCCGCCGGCAGGTAGACTACACGACTGGACCTAACCGGTTGAATTAGATAATAGCAGAGCGACAGAATGATTATTACTACGGCCAAACTACTCCATTCGACCATACTTAAGATTCTATTGACTCTGACGCTCATCTTCATAGTTTTATTCTCTCTTCTTCTCTCGGGCGTTACGATACCTAAAGTTTCACTGCCCGGCCTTGAAATGAACCAATTCTACATAAAACTCGATAAAAAACTGATCATTTCCGTAGACTCTATCGTTGTACATAAGCGGAACCGCCCCGCAAAAACGGTAAAAGAGCTCGACAACATAGCTACAGCGGTGGAGTATCTGCCGAAATACTTTCGTGAAGTCACGATAAAAAAGTTGACTATCGGAGATAGGATTTTTCATCTACTATACAGCGGCGACATATTTTACTTCGAGTCGGACAGATTCAGCCTCGCCTCGCAAATCCGTTTCGACCCCAAAACCAAAACTCTCGAAGCCAGGGTCGCAAAACTGCTTATAAAAGATCCGAATGCGGAGCTTTCGGGGCTTATAAGATACGACCTTCACAAAGAGGAGTGGAGCGGCAGCGGACTATACGATGCATTCGGCATCGAGGGGAGCTTCCGAATAAACCACAAAAAGGAGTACTTCTCTTTCGAACTCGATTCGAAACCCTGCTCCTCGATAAAGCCCCTTATCGACTATATAGACCCTCCTGAAGAGATCAAAGTGTGGATCTATCCGAAAATCCCCGCAAAAAGATATATTCTCCACTATCTGAGGGGAGGTTTCTACCTTAAAAAGGGCGGGACGATAGAATTCGATCCGACAAAGCTGATGGGCTTCGCGACCGCCTACGATGCCAAGATACACTTTCATCCGAACGTACCCCCTGTCGCAGCTGCGCAGATCGACGTACGATTGCGAAACGACACTCTCTCGTTCAGACTCCACAAACCTCGATATGAGGGCAAAAGACTCGACGGCAGCTACGTAAAAATACGCAACCTTACGAACAGAATGGCCGAACTCGACGCACATATAGTCGCAAAAGGCAAAATAGACAAATCCGTAAAAGCCGTACTGAACGCGTACGGTATCGCCCTTCCGTTTGTGCAGACCGAAGGGGTCACCGATGCCGTCGTAGATTTCACCGTAGGCTTGGCCTCGGGCAAAATCGTAAAATATAGCGGACAGTACAGATCGAAATATGCGAAGCTTCTGTTCGACAATGTCGTACCTCTGCCCGTTAAAGGGCTGAACGTTATTTCCAAAGAGAGCAAAATAGAGATTCTTCCCTGCCGGATAACGTATGAACCCTATCTCGACGCGAATTTGAGCGGTTCGATCGATTTGAAGGCCAAGAAGGGAATCTTCGCCCCTCTATTGGAGAGAGCGGCCTTCGAATACCGCGGGCTGAATCTGATCGATATGCGGAGTTTGAAACAGACCGAAGTTCTTCTAGATTTCAACAAGGACATAAGGTTCTCTATGCCGGAGCTCAAGATCGATCTAAAATATCGCCGAGGAGGCGGGGTAGAGGCCGATGCCGATAATCTGAAGCTGCTTAAGCCGTTTTTCAGGGGTCCGTTAAGTGGTGTCGAAGGGGGCAGGCTTCATGTAGACTACAACGACTCCAGGATTCATGCGGATGCCGACCTGAAGTACCCCAACGATATATTCGAAGTCGCGGGCAACCCGCTGGAGAACTTCGAAATTACGGTCGACGGCTCGCAGAGCCAGACCCATATCCGAATCAACGACAGACTCTTTATCACTGCCCAGCAGGAGCGTACCTTTTTCAATATCAAAGATGTAGACATAGATGTCGACAATCTTCTGCAAAATGTACTAACATATCGAAAGAGCATGAAAAACGCGTCCGGCAAGGAGTCTCTTGCGCCTCACCTGCTATACATCGAGGGACACAGGAGCAGACTCTCATACAAAAGGCTTGAACTTCCGTGCGACTTCTACAATGTGAAGGTATATACCGATCCGTTGAGCATTAAGTTCGAAACGAAACATAGAGACGGCGAGATAAGGGGTATCGTAGAAGACGGAAAGCTCAATGTGGCCGGCAAAAACCTCTCAGACACCATAATGAAGGGCCTTACGACTCTCGACCAGCTCGAAGGCGGAAGTTTCGATTTCGATGCCAAAGGGGTTATGGACGACTTCAACGGAACGATATTGATGCGCGACACATTATGGGCGAAAACCGCCTTTTACAACAACCTTCTGGCTACACTAAACACTATACCGGCGATTCTGACTCTCAAGAATCCGGGCTTCAGCAAGAACGGATTCAAAATCAAGCGCGGTGCGCTCGACTACCGTTTCAAAGACGGTACACTATTTTTCAAAAAGATCGTCATTGAGGGCTACAGCGCGCAAATTACCGGAAAAGGGACCATCGATCTAAAAAAAGACATGATAGCCCTGAAACTCCAGATTCACTTTTTGGAGAGTCTAACGAATGTGCTCAACAAGATTCCTGTCGCGGGATACCTGATATTCGGCAAAGACGGGACCCTTGCGGTAACGCTGAATGTAAAAGGGGACCTTAACGACCCGAAGGTCTCGACGGAGGCCACTAAAGATCTGATAAAAGCGCCTCTGAACATACTGGAACGGACCCTGACGCTTCCTTTTAAAATATTCGAATAAACGTTACTGGACTACTCGTTTCTAAGGACACTTAGAGGATCGATCTGTGACGCTTTCTTTGCGGGATATAGTGATGAAAAGAGAGTTATAAGGAAGGCGCCGACTATGATGCCCGCAAAGTCTCTCCAGTCGAGATCGAGCGGCAGTCTGCTTGTGCCGTATACATCCTCGGGGAGTGTGACGATGTCGAATTTGCCCAAAATCTCCATTCCGCCGAGTCCAAGGAGTGTTCCCACGACGATACCTCCGAGTCCTATTATCAACCCGAGCCTGAAAAAGAGCTGCATTATCTCCTTTTTGGAAGCACCGAGCGAAAGCAGAAGCGCAACCTCACTCCGCCTGCTCATTACGGTCATAAGCAGAGAGCTTACGATATTCAAAGATGCGATGAGTATAATTAGCATCAAGACAATGAAGAGAGCTCTCTTCTCCATCTGCATAGCGGCAAAGAAGTTGCCGTTTTGTTGCCACCACCCCATTATCCCTACCGTGGAGGGAAGCTCTGAGCGTATCAGCTCTATATCCTGCATCGGATTTTTCGACTCGATATGTATCCCGTCGTATATATTCTTCTCTCTTTTCAATATCTTTTCGAATGTCCTGAAGGTCGTGTAGTAGTAGCTCTCGTCGTAGGCATTTAGACCCGATCTGAAAAGCCCTTCAACCCTGAAACGCTTCGAAAGCGGCATGAAACTCAGACCGGCCGGCTCCATACGCGAGAAGAGAAACATTATCTTTTCTCCCTTTTCGATCCCCAACTCCCTCGCCAGCGGTTTGCCGACTATTACACCATACTTTCCGAACGGCTCGGTATAGGCTCTTGCAAAGACGGGGTTGACTTCCCTCTCCCTCTTGGGATCGACTCCAAAGAGCAGCCCGCCTTTTAGAGTGCTCCCCTTGCGTATGAGAACCTGTGTCTGCATATATGGGCTGAATTTCAGATCGAAAAACTTCTCTTCGAGAGCTTCAAGAAGCTCTTCATCCACGGAGCCTCTCACTTTCGGGTAGATCGTCAGGGGATAGTTCATGACAAAGAGCCGCTTTTCGAACTCCTTCTCCATTCCGTTCATTATGGCCATAGCTATTATCAGAACCGTAACGCCGATCGCTATACCGAAAAATGCGAGAACGGCTGAAAGAAATATAAAGGGGTGTTCGGGGTCGAAGCGCAGGTAGCGCCTGACCATCGTGTTTACAAAGCGGCTGTTCATACCTGTTCTGCAGCCAGCACTCCGCGTTTCGGGCCGCTCTTGCCGCAGCACTGCTTATACTTCTTTCCGCTTCCGCAGGGACAGGGATCGTTGCGTGCAGGCTTTTTACTCTTTACGATCGGCTTGAGCTCCTCATCCTTGTTGGTCTCGATCTCGGCAGTGGCGGCCTCCATCTGTGCCCTCATCCTCTCGAGTGCGGCCTCCTCCTGTGCCAACTCCTCTTCAGATTTGAATCGTATCATGTATAGAGTCTTGAGAGTTTCGAACTTGATCGACTCTACAAGCTCCGTAAAGAGGTTGTAACTCTCTTTTTTATACTCGACGAGAGGATCTTTCTGGTTATAGCCGCGCAGCCCGATTCCGGTTTTTAGAATATCCATCTGATAAAGATGCTCTCTCCAGGCGTTGTCGAGCACCTGGAGATAGATGATGCGCTCTATTTCGTTACGCTGGTTTGGATCTATGACCCCCATCTTCGTCTCGTAGCGCTCTTTTAACTGATTCAGAAGCAGTTCGTATAGAGTGCGGTAGTCGCGCCCCGCAAGCTCCTCTTCGTCGAACTCCTCGCCGGTATCCTCCATCAGCTTCAGTCTCAGCTTCTCGAGCTCGAAATCCTCCTGCGGAGCACCTTCGTATATGGAACACTCCGCCAAAAGCCCCTGAAGATACTCCTCTCTTATGCTGTCTATCTTCTGGCCTATCTCAAACTCTGGATTGAGAAGTTCATGGCGGAAACGGTAGACAATTTTGCGCTGCTCGTTCGCGACGTCGTCATACTCGAGAAGATGCTTTCTCGATTCAAAGTGGAGGTTCTCCACCTTCTTCTGCGCCTTTTCGACGGCTCGTGTGACCATCTTCGACTCGATATACTCACCCTCTTCGACACCCATTCGCTCCATAATCGTTTTGATGCGGTCGCTGCCGAAAATCCTGAGCAGATGGTCTTCGAGGCTCAGATAGAAGCGGCTCTCTCCCGGATCGCCCTGTCGGCCTGAGCGGCCCCTCAGCTGGTTGTCTATACGGCGGCTCTCATGGCGCTCCGTACCGATTATGTACAGACCGCCCAGGGCACGTATCTCGTCGTCTATCTTGATGTCGACTCCGCGTCCCGCCATATTCGTAGCGATCGTTACGGCACCCTTTTTGCCGGCATCTTTGATTATCTCGGCCTCATGCTCATGGTTTTTGGCATTCAGAACGTTGTGCGGGATCTTCTCCTTCTTCAAAAGGGCGTGGAGAGCTTCGGACTTCTCGATAGAGGCCGTTCCGACAAGTACGGGCTGCCCCTTTTTGTTACGCTCCTTTATGTCACGGATAACCGCGTCGAACTTCTCTCTCTCGGTTTTGTAGATCAGGTCGGGCTGATCCTTGCGAATGACCGGCACATTCGTCGGTATGGATATGACATCGAGGTTGTAGATCTCTGCAAACTCGGTAGCTTCGGTCTGAGCCGTTCCCGTCATGCCCGCAAGCTTGTCGTACATTCTGAAGTAGTTCTGGAACGTAATGTCGGCAAGGGTCTGCGACTCCTCCTTTATCTCGACGCCCTCTTTAGCCTCGAGTGCCTGGTGGAGTCCTTCGCTGAAGCGCCTCCCTTCCGAAAGCCTTCCGGTAAACTCGTCGACGATCACTATCTCGCCATCCTTGACGACGTAGTCTACATCCTTTTCAAAGAGATTGTGGGCTTTGAGAGCCTGATCGAGGTGGTGGGACAAAATCGCGTTCTCCATCGAATAGAGATTGTCTACACCGAACAGTTTCTCGGCCTTCTCTATCCCCTTTTCGGTTACCAGGATCACCCTGTTCTTCTCGTCGACGGTGAAATCTTCGTCTCTCACCATCTGCCTTGCAACCTTGTCGGCCCTGATGTAGTTTTCCAGCTTGCTGCTTGTAGGCCCCGATATGATCAGAGGGGTCCTTGCCTCGTCTATCAGAATCGAGTCGACCTCGTCCACTATCGCATAGTAGTGGTCACGCTGAACCATATCGTCAAGCGAGTACTTCATATTGTCGCGCAGGTAGTCGAAACCGAACTCGTTGTTGGTGCCGTATGTCACGTCCGCATCGTACTGCTCTTTTCTAGCGGCGTCGTCGGTGACATCGGCCGTAATGATCCCGACACTGTAACCCAGAAACTCGTATATTTTTCCCATTTCGGAAGCGTCGCGTTTGGCGAGGTAGTCGTTTACGGTCACCACATGCACCCCGCGTCCGATCATCGCGTTCAAAACTACAGGGAGTGTAGCGACAAGAGTCTTTCCCTCACCCGTCTTCATCTCGGCGATTCTGTTTTCGTGCAGCACCATGCCGCCGATAAGCTGGACATCGAAGTGTCTTAGACCCAGTGTTCTTTTGGAGACTTCCCTGGTTATCGCGAAAGAGTCGATTAGAACGTCATCGAGTGTAGCCTCTTCGTTTTTTACCTTCTCTTTCAGCCGCAAAAAAGCGTTTTTAAGCTCATCGTCGCTCATCTTCTCATATTTCGGCTCCAGCGCATTTATCTTCGCAACGCGCTTGCTGTACTTTTTCAGCTCCCTGTCGTTGGCCGTTCCGACTATCGAGCGAAAGATTGTTTTGATCATTTCGGGTATACCTTTTGTGTCATGGTGGCAATATAAGCGGTATGTGCAAAAACCGAAAGCCGCACGACTTGCGCGAGGCTAACCATCTTTGGTAAAACACCCCCGCGCATGTGCGGGCTTTTCGTAACTTCGGTTGGCTCATCCGGCTTTTAAGAGATAGATTTTATCACACTTTTACGAAGGTTCCTATAAAATCCCCGCATGAGAATAATAATGATAACGGCCCTTTCGGCCATACTCCTCCAGGCGTCACTGCCGGTACCGAACTTTATAAGTGCCGATTTCACACAGGTTGTACAGAACAAAGATACGAAAAAACAGCTCTACTACAGCGGAAAACTCTATATGAAGATGCCCGAAGATGCTAAATGGGAGTACTTCATTCCCCTTAAAAAGACGATCTGCCTGCTAGATCACAAGGCGTGGGTCATAGAGCCGGAGTTGGAGCAGGCCACACTCTTTAGACTTAAAAAGAGTATACCGCTCATGGCTATCTTGGAGAGCGCCAAAAAGGTTGACGACGGAACATACAGGGCCGAGTACGGGGGTGTCGACTACAAAATAGAGGTCGACTCCGAAAAACGGATCAAATCGGTCAGCTATCTCGACGAAATGGGAAACAGGGTCATTCTGCGTTTTCAAAATGTAAAAACGGCGCCTTTCGACCGGTCGAAACTAAACTGTGAAATACCCGAAGATTTCGATATCATCGACGGACGTTACTGACTCTTTTTTTCCTCCACGAGCGCTACTTTTTCAGCAACTCTTTCAGCTTTTCCAGAGTGCAGGTTTGAACTTTTAGATTCAGAATAT
>JALSXE010000425.1:0-2035 GCA_027072755.1 Campylobacterales bacterium
CCCTCAGTTTGATGAAAGGCTCTTCGTCCGTATATATCTTGGTATGGGCGATGCGATTGGCGGCGAAGTGTTCATAGAGGTTCTCGTCGCGGCTCTTCAGCATCTCTTTGTACCTCTTCAATATATCGCCGTCTATCTGCAGGGTGTTGTGCCCGCCCGTTACGGGGTCGATCAGATCGTACTCCCCGTCGAGAGATGGCTCCTCTTCGAACGGGTCCCTTACAATCACGGCGTATACCTCATGCTTCGCGGCGAGAAACGAAAAATCGGCGCTCTCGTAAAAGTCGCCTATCAGCAGCACGATGGAGCGCTGCTTTACCGTATTTAGCAGATACGAGGCCAGTGCGTCCATATCGGCCCTTCTGCCCATCACATCGGTCTCGAGCGCATACTCGAGCGCGGCGTATACACTCTTTTGACTCTTTGTCGGTTTAAAAAAGCGCTGCGGCTTATCGTCGAAAAAGAGTGTGCTCACGCGATCGGAGTTCTTTATGGCCGAGAAGGAGAGCAGACCCAAAATTTCGGCCATGACCTCCTGCTTCTGTCGCACGGAGCCGAAATAGACGGTGCCGCTGAGGATAAAAGCCAAAACGATATTCAGCTCGCGCTCTTCGTTGAATACGTTTATATAGGGCTTCTGCTCCCTCGCGGTGACCTTCCAGTTGATCTTTCTGACGTCATCGCCGTAGCTGTACTCTTTGAGCTCGGCGAAGTCTATGCCGTTTCCCCTGAAGGCCGAGATGTTGTTGCCGATATTCTGTCCGAAAAGCCGCCTTCTGGTCTTTATCAGCAGCTCTCTTGTCTTTGTGTTCATGGCAGCGGAACGGCCTTCTGGATCTCGGTTATCACATCGTCGGGGGTGACGCCCGCCGCTTCGGCCTTGTAGCCGAGAATTATGCGGTGGCGCAGAACGTCGTGCAGCACTTCGGCTATATCTACCGGGCTTACGTAATCTTTACCGCGTATCAGCGCCACGGCGCGGCTTGCTCGATAGAGGTCGATGGATGCGCGCGGGCTTGCGCCGAACTCTATGTACTCCCTCATACTCTCCAGACCGTATTCGGATGGATAGCGCGATGCGAATATGAGTTTTAGCATATACCTCTGCACCGCGTCGTCCACATGTATATCGCCCAGCTCTTTCTGCATCCGCTCTATCTCATCTTTGCCCGCAACCTGCGAAACGGGCTCGAAGCCGCGGGCCGCCACGCGGCTGACCACCTCGAACTCCTCCTCTATGGTGTTGTACCCTACATCTACCTTTAGCATGAAGCGATCCAGCTGCGCTTCGGGCAGGCGGTAGGTTCCCTCCTGCTCTACCGGGTTTTGCGTGGCCAGCACCAGAAACGGGCGGTCCACCCTGTAGGTCTCTTCCGCTATCGTCACCTGCTTCTCCTGCATCACCTCAAGTAGTGCCGACTGCACCTTCGCCGGCGCCCTGTTTATCTCGTCGGCCAGAAGAAGGTTTGTAAAAACCGGTCCATGCTTTATCTTGAACTCGCCGCTCTTTTGATCGTAGATTTCGGTTCCGGTTATGTCGCTCGGAAGCAGATCGGGGGTGAACTGCACACGCTTGAAACCGAGCCCCAAAGAGCGCGCAAGCGCATTTACCGCCGTCGTCTTCGCCAGCCCCGGCACCCCCTCGACCAGAAGGTGCCCTTCGCAAAGCAGCGCTATGAGCATCGAGTCCACGAGGTGCTCGTGCCCCACTATCACTTTGCCGACCTCTCTTTTTATCGCCTCTATAGTGCTCTTCATGTAGATCTCCGATTGAAAATATAACCCTAATTATATTTATACGCGGCTAACGAAAACCAATTGAAGGTAAACGAACGGTAAACACGGAATAGATTCCGACTCATCCCGATACTATTTTTTCTATAATATTTTGCAATGTGCATTATTTCTTTATGTTTTCTGTTTACATTTTCTCAAAAATGACGATTTAGATTTTAGCAACAATTTTTCCGAAAGATAACGGCGATACCTATGAACAGATTTTTAAAAGTCTTAAAGAGCAGCAAGATCCTTCTGC
>JALSXE010000426.1:0-2033 GCA_027072755.1 Campylobacterales bacterium
CTCTTCCTTTTAAGTTTCCGATTTCGAATCTGTACTGATGTTACGCAAATTCCGGGCAAAGCCCGTAATTTGGCAGGGCCTGACCGGCCCTACAACCCCCTAAAGCTTCGAAATCATTGATTTCGAGACGATTTTACGCTTTCCGCGTAAAATCGGTTTAATTATAGCGTCAATAGAGTATAATTTCGGTAAATTGAGCCTGCCTGATGGCAAAAAAAGGTTAATAAGATGAAAATGGCTACAAAAAAAGAGATAGAAGAGATTAGAAGAAGATTTCTCGAACACTACCCCGACTCGACGACCGAGCTTCACTACAGAAACCTCTATGAGCTTCTGGTCGCGGTGATGCTATCCGCACAGTGCACCGATAAACGGGTAAACATGATAACCCCCGCACTTTTCGAAAAGTACCCCGACATCCCCTCTCTGGCCAATGCCGATCTCGACGAAGTTAAAGAGATCATAAAGAGCTGCTCCTTTTTCAACAACAAGGCCAAAAACCTGATAAAGATGGCGCAGAGGGTAATGGAGGAGTACAACGGCGAAATCCCGCTCGATGAAAAAGAGCTCGTCAAGCTGCCGGGCGTCGGTCAGAAGACCGCCAACGTCGTGATGATAGAGTTTACGAAGGCGAATCTGATGGCGGTCGACACCCATGTATTCAGGGTGGCACACCGCCTGGGACTCAGCGACGCCAAAACCGCGGAGCAGACCGAAAAAGATCTGGAACGGAAGTTCAAGACCGATCTGCATCGGCTCCACCAGGCTATGGTTCTCTTCGGCCGCTACATCTGCACGGCAAAAAACCCGAAGTGCGATACGGAGTGTTTTCTAACCGACCTGTGCAAAAGCAAAGAGAGCTTCAAAGCGAAGTAGAGGGGGTGTTGAAACGCCCCTTTTTATGAGAGTTTTTTCTTGAAAAGCTCCACGAGGTTGCTCTTGTTCTCTTTTGTAAGATCTTTACGAAGTCCCACAAAGAGCTTTTCCGTCAACGCCGGAGAGATCTTTTTCATGACTCTGTCATATATCGTCTCGGGCAGTGCCAGAAACCATTTGGGCGGTTTATTCGCCTCCAGCGTCTCGGTAATATCTTTCGCGATCGCATCTATAACGTCCGCCTCCACGCGCTTTTCGAGCTCGTGGCGCTGCCCCGTGCTTCCCTGGGTAAATTCGCCCCTGCCCTGGCTGCCGCCCTTGAACTGCCCGGCTTCGTCCGTGACGATGTCCTGAAGTTTCCAGTGCGAAACCACATAGTCTTTGGCATCGACAAGGTCCAGCTTCACATTGTTGGGCTTCAGCCCCGCTTCCGCTTCCAGATCACGCGGTTCGGCTCTGTAGACCTTCATCTCCCCGAGATTGCTCACTATTACGATATCTCCGACTCTCATTTAACTCTCCTTTAAAAATGAAATTTCTAATAACTCTAATTAAATTTATTATATCAACAAAATATTAAACTCTCGATAAATCGCCTATCAGCGACTCTACAACCCCAACAACTAGCTCCACGCTCCGCAGGTCAACCCTTTCACGATCCGAGTGGGGGTCCAAAATAGTAGGCCCTATCGAAGCGATCTGAAGCTTTTTGAACCGCTCGGCAAAGAGCGCACACTCCAGGCCGGCATGAATCGCGGCGAACGAGGCTTCCGGAACGGTGCGCCTGTATATCTGAAGAACCTTTTTCGAAAAGTCGTTCACTTCCGGACTCCAGGCCGGGTATCTGCCTTCCGTAACGGCCTCGAACCCCAGGGCCTCCCACCCCGCGACACTCTGGGCCACCAGCCGCTCGAGATCGCCGTTTGACATAGCGCGGGCCGATAGCGCCACCTCTATCGTATCATCCCGCGTCTCGACTCTGGCGAGGTTAATGCTGGTTTGAGGAAGATTCAGATCGCCGTTCCATCCCCTTACGCCGTGGGCGAACCCGAAAAGCGCCTTTGCCAGTTTTCGTCCATCAGACAGTAGAGGCACCTGCAGAGTATCGATCTTCCTGGCCGAAACATGCGGACTCCCGATTTCCGGCTCATGCCCCT
>JALSXE010000427.1:0-2021 GCA_027072755.1 Campylobacterales bacterium
TGGCGTCGGTCACGTGTGCGACATATACATTGTTGATATTCTCTATAAGAGAAGAGGCGAAACTGTCGAGTCTGTCTATAGCCTGCTGTATATCGCCGTTCATGAATTTGCCGTACTCTTCGCTGTAATCGCTACCGCGCAGCGAGAGAATAGCGCCGGTTTTTCCTCCATGGATATAGTTGGTTATATCGAAACTGACATGATCCTGTCGTTGGTAATAGATGTTGGAGTATCTCGTACCCTCCCCCGGACTCTTCAGTACGAGCGGATGAAATGTCGCCCCATCCACGAAAGATGAGCCGCCGATGCTGAGATGGTACTGATCCGTAGACTCCACCAGATGCGAATCGACTGTAGTATCAGACTCCAATTCACCTTTGGTTACGGCAATGTCGATAAGTTTGCTCAGGGCGAGCTCGAGCTTGTCCCGCTGGTCTCTCAGGTCGTTGGCGTGAGCTCCACCCGTCTCGTTTGTGTTTATTCGGACATTTATCTCCGCTATCTCTTTTCCGATTCGGTTAATCTCGTCCACCGCCGTGCGAAGACGTTCATCCAGCGAATCCTGAGTTTTAAGGAGCTGTTCTCTTGTATCTCGCAGAGTGGCCGCGAAACTCTTCGCCTGCTGAGCCAGATCGATTTTCAACGAACTGTCGTCGCTGTTTTTTGAAAAGTTGCTCCAGGCATCAAAAAGTTTGGACAGTCCGTTGTAGACTCCGTTTTTCTCGATCTCCGGAAAGTAGCTGGAGACTTCATCTAGAATCTCCTGCCTGAAGTTTGCATACTCGCTGTTCGAAGAGGAACTCTTCATCCTTTTGTAGACGAACTCGTCGTGAACCCTTACTATCTCCGTAATCTTCGCACCCAGGCCGATATCTCCCGGTACCGTGTTCAACGGGGTGTTGGGCGAAATGACAACACGCTGGCGGGTATAGTCCGGGTTTTGGGCGTTGGATATGTTGTGACCGGTTGTATCAATGGCGATTTGTGAAGTCTTAAGACCGCTGTAGCCTATATTTAGTGCATTGAATATGGAGGCCATCTCAGACCCTCAATTCGATCAGAGATGCTACTTTGGGGCTTTTACCCGTGTACCCGTCCTGTTCTGTCGGAAATATCTCTTCGTATAGTGAGTTGTAAAACTCACCCACCGCAATTACAAAGCGGGCGTAATATCTGTTTACGGAGTGGAGTCTTTCCAGGGTTCCGCGAAGCCGTGCCAGCCACCCTTGCGTCTCTTCGTCCAGAAGGTCGGAGAGCCCGCTTTCGGGATGATCTTTAAGTAAAACCGCTATTTCGTTATCGATCAGGGCTTTATATTTTTCAAATGACGCGATCCTATCCTCTTTGGCCTTGACTCGACCGAACATCGAATCGTGACGTGCGATCTTTATATCTTCGATGTCCCGCATCGTCAGCTCGATCAGTGCATCGAGATCTTCAACGGCTTTCAGTAGATAGTGCGTCAACATAGATTTTCCTTCCTATTCCGGTTTGAGCTCCTGCGCCATTTTGGTAGCCGTAGCCCGCAGATCGATCTTGTATTCGTTGTTTTTGACCTGCTGCTTCAACTCGTCAACGCGTGTCTGCTCTTTGATCTGTTGTTTTTCAACGGCCATGTCCTTGTTCTTCTTCATCTCGTTCATGATATTTGAACTGTTGTTGGCACCTACGTTTCTGATCATTATGTATCCTTTTGCATTATTATAGTATCTGCTTAATTATACTATCGGCAAAATTGTACATTTATTAAGAGCCTTTTAGAGTTTTTTTTCGGTTAGGAACCTATAGAGCAGTTCACTGTAACCGAATACTCCGCTAAGCTCTCTACTCATCTGGTCGTTCTGCATGGAACGGTAGATCTCCCTGCCGGGATCCTTCGGCAGCAGGGGGTCTTCGGAGCTTATGGCCTTGTCCAGAAGCATCTTGATTATTATCGCTTCAAAGGCGTCTGTCTGCTCTTTCAGCTTCTTCGAATCGAGATCGGTAATCTTCGGAACCGTTCGTTACGAACGGTTCCGAAG
>JALSXE010000428.1:0-1381 GCA_027072755.1 Campylobacterales bacterium
GTTTATATATTGGCATTATTGTTTATTACTCTACCATTCAATGCCTGGGGCTTGACAAAAAAGGTAACAATCACCTGGACGATGCCTGATACCAGCAACGTAACAGGATACAGAATGTACTTTTCATACAGTAGCACCATGGTCGACAAACAGCTTGCTTGTGAAACTGACGACGCAACAGCCACCTCACTTACCTGTCCAAGTGTCGATTTGGTACAATCCCCGGTGTACTTTGTCATTGCGGCTGTATTGACGGATGGCGAGGCAAACTCGACTCCTGTGCCAGAAACTATTGTAACCGGCATCTCAATGGTTCAAGGATTTCAAGTAGAAACCAGCGACACCACAATTACACCGCCGACCATATCACATGCTGTAAATTTTCAGCCGGCGGACGTTCCGACTCCAGCAGGATATCTTGTGGACAGCGGCTTACCCTTTGAAAGCACGAGAGAGTATGGCTGGATTGCCGGACCAGATAGCCTGGGAACACGGGATCGTGATGCCGCTGCATCGCCGGACCAGGCATACGACACCATGATCCATGTAAGCCCAACAAGCACCTGGGAATATGCTCTGCCGAATGGGACATATCGCTTTACAATCTGCATGGGCGACCCTTCCTATCCCGTGGGAACAGAAAACGTACAAGTGGAAGGTGTTGCGGTTATAGATAATGCTACCCTATCATCCTCAACCCCATGGATCGAAAACACCGCCACCGTAAACGTTGTCGATGGCAGGCTGACAGTAACCTTTACCGGTAGCACAGACCCCGCACGCTTATGCTGGCTGCGTGTCGAATCAGCCAATTGATTTCATGAAGACGAACTCGATGATAAATTTTGCGACCTTCTTTCCCGAGGAGAAGACCACCATGTTACAGGATAGATTCAATCACACCTGCTTCTTACTTTTCTGCATGATCTCTTTGCTTGTGTTCGCCACCGGTCTGGCTGAAGCAGGAGTCGTCACCAATGTGGTAGTTTATGAAAAAGCAGGAATCACTACCAGCAACTATCCCCTGACCTTTGGACATGTTTTCAAAAAAGGTGATGTGCCGAACTCTGTTATGGTCACACTTGACGGCCAGGTTCTGAACAGCCAGTTTGATATCAAGCGACATTGGGATGACGGTTCAGTTAAGCACGGCGTCATTTCGGTAATAATCCCACAGATGCCAGCAAATGGTACGGTCAACCTGGTGCTGGAAACCAATGACGTCCCGAACAACAGTGGAGCCATGACAAAAGATGCTATCCTTGCAACCAATGTGGAGAGCAGGATCGAGCTAACCGGACTATCGGGATCCGGTTACAGCGGCAACCTGACCGCCTCCCTGCAGACCGCGATCACCAATGCCCAGACTCTTGACTACTGG
>JALSXE010000428.1:1391-2019 GCA_027072755.1 Campylobacterales bacterium
GCACTGAGATACTCTCAAAGCAAAAGTTGAACAATAGTCTGAGCGTGGAGTGGGAAACACGTTTCTACCCTGGAACATCTTTTGGTATTCGCGTATCGCACTCCGTTGAGAATGTCAACCTCTCCTATCGGGGCAATATCCTCTATGATGTCTCCATCAGCACAGGTAATACATCGCCAGAACAAAGATTTTCCAAAAGTCAGTATAATCACACGCATAATACCCGCTGGCGAAAAATATTTTGGATCGGCAATGAGCCCCCGGAGGTGGAATTGCATTATGACATCAACTATCTCGTCAGCACGGGAATGATCATGAACTATGACACCCAACTCTCGATAGCTGAAAGCGAGATATCGGCTGAATATAACAACTGGTTGAATTCCGATACGGATATCGGCGGCAATGGATTTATCACCAAATATTTTCCAGCTACAGGCGGGAGAAGAGAGATAGGCATCCAGCCAAAATGGACTGCCATGTACCTGCTCTCCATGGATAACCGAATGAAAGAGATTATGCTGGGCAATGCCCACATGGCTGGCCACTGCCCTGTACACTATCGTGAAGATGACTCGGGAATGAGATTTTATGGCCATCCTGTAAGCATTGACGACAGGCCAAATAT
>JALSXE010000429.1:0-7932 GCA_027072755.1 Campylobacterales bacterium
GCGCCTGGTATTTTCCCGACTTGTCTTTGTAGCTCACTTCACAGGGCTCATCGCCTTCGAAGAAGAGCACCTGCGCGATCCCCTCGTTTGCGTAGATTTTAGCGGGTAGCGGAGTGGTGTTTGAAATCTCTATCGTGATGTGTCCTTCAAATTCCGGCTCGAACGGAGTTACATTGACTATGATGCCGCAGCGTGCGTATGTGCTTTTGCCCAGGCAGATCGCGAGAACGTTTCTCGGGATTCTGAAATACTCTACGGTGCGTGCGAGCGCGAAGGAGTTCGGAGGAACAATGCATACATCGTCCACCACGTCCACGACGTTCCTGTCGTCGAAGCGCTTCGGGTCGACCACTTCGGCGTTGACGTTGGTGAAAATCTTGAATTCGTTGCTCACCCTTATGTCGTATCCGTAGCTGCTTAAGCCGTAGCTGACGACCCCCTTGCCTACCTGATCTTCGCAAAAGGGTTCTATCATCTTCTCTTTGAGTGCGGTCTCTCTTATCCAGCGGTCGCTCTTAAGCCCCATGGACTCTCCTTCTTTAGGGTTCGGTTCAAAAAAATTGTGTTATTATATCAAATTAAAATCCCCATAATACCGGAGAAAAACGATGAACCTGAAAGAGATAAAAGAACTGATTAAAGTTTTCAATACCAGCAACCTCAGCAAGCTCAAAGTCGAAGACGGAGACTTTTCGCTCGCTCTCGAAAAAGGCGGAACGGCTTCGGGCGATACACAGAGTGCGGTGCAGCAGCCTGCGGTGCAGACAGCCGCGCCGGCACCCGCACCCGCTACCGCTCCGGCAGAGAGCGAAAAGAGCGTTCCGGACAATGCGGTCTATATAACTTCGCCGATGGTAGGCACCTTCTATCGCGCCCCCTCTCCCGACTCTCCCCCGTTTGTGAAAGTCGGTGATACGGTCCGAAAAGGGCAGCCTTTGTGTATTCTCGAAGCGATGAAGATCATGAACGAACTCGAGGCCGAGTTCGACTGTAAAATCCTGGAGATTCTTGTAGAGGACGGCCAGCCGGTTGAGTACGACATGCCGCTGTTTTTGGTAGAGAAGGTGTGAGCCTATGGCCGAAATCAGACGTATTCTCATAGCCAACCGAGGTGAGATCGCTCTCAGGGCGATCAGAACCATCAAAGAGATGGGAAAAGAGGCTGTCGCCGTCTACTCCACGGCCGACAAGGACGCCTCCTATCTGCGCCTTGCGGATGCCACGATCTGCATAGGCGGGCCCAAAAGCGCCGAGAGCTATCTGAACATCCCATCCATCATCGCGGCGGCGGAAGTGAGCGAGTGCGATGCGATATTCCCCGGCTACGGTTTTTTGAGCGAAAACCAGAACTTCGTGGAGATCTGCAAGTTCCACAACATCAAGTTCATAGGTCCGAGCGTCGAAGTTATGGCGATGATGAGCGACAAGAGCAAAGCCAAGCAGGTTATGAAAGAGGCCGGAGTGCCGGTCATTCCCGGAAGCGACGGTGCGATAAAGGGGGTGGAAGAGGCGCGCAAACTGGCGAAAGAGATGGGCTTTCCCGTCATTCTGAAGGCGGCGGCGGGCGGCGGCGGACGCGGCATGCGCGTGGTCGAGGACGAGAGCTACATAGAGAACGCCTATCTTGCGGCGGAGAGCGAGGCGATAACGGCGTTCGGAGACGGAACGATCTATATGGAGAAGTTCATAGAGAATCCGCGCCATATAGAGGTACAGGTTCTTGCGGACAGCCACGGAAATGCCGTACATATAGGCGAACGCGACTGCTCCATGCAAAGGCGCCATCAGAAGCTGATAGAGGAGTCGCCGGCTCTGTTTCTCGATGGCGAGACCCGGGCCGCGCTTCATGAAGCGGCGGTAAAGGCGACGAAACATATAGGGTACGAGAGTGCAGGTACGTTCGAGTTTCTGGTAGACAAACATAGGAACTTCTATTTCATGGAGATGAATACCCGCCTTCAGGTGGAGCACTGCGTAAGCGAGATGGTAAGCGGTATCGACATCATAGAGTGGATGATACGCATAGCCGAAGGCGAGAGGCTCTTCGAGCAGAGTGAGGTGGAGCTCCGCGGACATGCCATAGAGTGCCGTATTACAGCCGAAGATCCGGTCAGCTTCATGCCGTGCCCCGGAAAGATCAACAAGTGGATCGCGCCGGGCGGTAAAGATGTCCGCATCGACTCACACGCTCATGCAGGCTACATCATTCCGCAGCACTACGACTCGATGATCGGTAAAGTGATCGTCTGGGGAGAGAACCGCGAACGGGCCATCAAAAAGATGCAGCGTGCAATGGATGAGTTCGAGGTGGGCGGTATAAAGACGGTTATCGACTTTCATCGCCGCATGATGCGAAACCCGGACTTCATAGAGAACCGCTTCGACACAAAGTATCTCGAGTCACACCTTTAGCGGAGTGTAACCCTCTCTCGGAGAGCCGATATTGCGACTCTGCGCAAAATAGGCCATAGTGGGGATCCTCAGAATTTCCAGAGCAGAGAGACTCTCTGCTCCATATCCATACTATTTACATTTTTGTATCTTGGCGGCGTAGAGTCGTAGTTGTATGTTATGCTTGCTACCAGTGAGAAGTTTTTGTAGATCGGGGTCTGAAACTCTCCGAGCGTATATAGGTTGTAGTCTGACCGGCTGCCGGTTTTCGGCTGGTAATAGATGTATGCGTTCAGGCGCGCACCGGTTCCAAACGCCTTCGTGTAGAAGAGATACGTGCTTAGACGGACGTTGTGTTGCATCGGGTCTTTGTCGGGCTCTACAAATCGTATCTGCTCCAGCATCGCTCCGGCCGCCGCGTACCCTCTGCCGAATGAGGATGTATCGAAAAAGCGCCAGCGGATATCACCACCCGCAACAGAGCGGTTTTTGATGCCGTTTATTCTGTTGTTCTCCGTCTGTATGAAGCTTTCTAGATAGATGGTGTCGTCTATTTTATGAAGGTAGCGCAGGTGCGCGGAACCCCTGTTCTGTATCGATTTTCCCTCGGTATCGGTATATTTGTACCCCCCGAATAACCAGAGTGCGTAGGTTCGGTTGCTGTCGTATCGGATGTTCAGATCGGCGCTTGTTTCCGTTTTGTCGGTGTTTCCTCGAGTATTTGAAAGAGAGAGGCCGACCGAGCCGCCGGTCCCGGGGTGCTCCCCGATCTCAACCGGGGTCACGTCTATATATGCGAAAAGCGGCAGAATATATGAGAAAAGAAGAAGGGCCTTTTTCAAAAATGGACTCCTTTACGGGTTTCGCAGAACTTTGACGTCTGCTGCGGCCCTCAGCTTTTCGAAGTGGCTCTCGATCGCCTCCTGCTGCTTCTGCTCCATCCACATCGCGAAGACCCTATCTTTTATCTTCTCGAAAGGGAGAGGTTCGGGGTCGATGAAATCCTGCACGAAAAAGAGAACATACTGCCCGCCTACCGGGATTATCTCCGTGAAGCTCCCTTTGGGGGTTTTGGTCAGCAGAAAGGAGAGTTCCCGGTTTAGCTTCTGCGTCTGCAGAGTCTCCTGCTTTCTCGTTACTCCCGGGATTGCGGCGAGAGGGTTTTTCGTAACGGCCATGAGCGCCTGTTTGTCGGCGGAGGAGTATTGTATGACCTCAATCTTTTGCGGAACCGAGAAGCTCTTTATGTGGAGCCTGTAGTACTCCCTGAGCGTCTCGTCGCTCGGGCTCTGGATCTTGGTACTGAGAATCCGGCGGTATAGCCTTTCTTGCAGGAGTTTCTCTTTTATCCTCCTCTTGTATTCGTTCCAGTCCATCCCCTGTTTGGCCAAAATTGTGCGCATTTTGAGCGTATCTATTCCGTTTTGACGCGCGATTTTGTCTATTTCGTTTATGACGTCGAAGTCGTCTACATCTATTCCGAGGCGCTGTAGTTCCTCCTCTTTGATCCGTTTTTTGATTAACAGTTCAACAGCTTTGGCTTTGGGTATGCCCAGACTCTTTTGGGTTTTGTATATCTCGTAAAGAGTGATGGGCTGATTGTTGACGACGATACTGACGGCATCTACCAGTCCTGCGAAAGCAGCCGAAGCAGTGATAATCGAAGAGCAGACAAAAGAGCAGACAAAAAGGGATATTCTATTTCTCATAATATAATCGGAACCTTGCATATTTATAGGCGATATTGTATCAGCTTTTTATCTAAAAGAAACTATAATAGCTGCAATAAATCGCAGACTGATTTTGCGCAGAACCTGCAGACCACCCGATTTCACGGCGCCTGGAAGGGTAATCGTATCGGGAGTACGGCTTCGCGCAAGGTCGGTCACCAAGGAATCCGAATATGGTAGTTACACGTTTCGCCCCGTCACCCACGGGGTTTTTGCATATAGGCGGTCTTAGAACCGCACTCTTTAATTATCTCTGGGCGCGGCGCAACGGCGGGGAGTTCAAGCTTCGCATCGAAGATACGGATATGAGCCGCAACTCCGCCGAGGCGACGAAGGCCATACTCGAAGCGTTCGAGTGGGTCGGGATGGATTATGACGGCGAGCCCGTATATCAGTCCGACCGCTTCGACCTCTACAGGAGCTACATAACGCAGCTTCTCGACGAGGGAAAGGCCTACTACTGCTATATGAGCAAAGAGGAGCTCGACAGGCTTCGTGAAGAGCAGATGGCGAGAAAAGAGAGACCCAGGTACGACGGTAGATACCGCGACTTCAAAGGGGAGCCTCCGAAAGGGGTCGAGCCGGTGGTGAGGATAAAGGCTCCCCTGGAGGGCGAGATCGTTTTCGAAGACGGCATAAAAGGGACCATAGCGATAAGCGCGGAGGAGGTCGACGACTTCATCATAGCCAGAAGCGACGGAACCCCCACATACAACTTCGTCGTAGCGGTAGACGATGCGCTGATGGGCATGACCGACGTAATTCGCGGTGACGACCACCTCTACAACACCCCCAAACAGATAGTGGTGTACGAGGCTCTCGGTTTCAAGCTGCCGCGTTTCTACCATGTGCCGATGATACTCGGGGAGGGCGGCAGGAAGCTCTCCAAGCGCGACGGTGCGGCGGATGTGATGGACTACAAGCGTGCGGGTTACCTCCCTGAAGCGCTTCTGAACTTTCTGGTGCGTCTCGGGTGGAGCCACGGAGACCAGGAGATATTTACTATGGAAGAGATGCTCGAGCACTTCGATCCTACGGATATAAACGCCTCGGCGTCGCAGTACAACCCGGACAAGCTGCTCTGGCTCAACGCACACTACATAAAAAACAGCTCCAATGAACGTCTCGCCTCGCTTCTCGAGGATTTCGGGGTCTATCTTCTGGCACACGACAAGCGCGAAATCCTGCTCGATATCTTCAAAGAGCGGTGCAAGACTCTGAAGGAGATGGCGGAGCAGATAACGGAAGTGCTGCAGGCTCCGAAAGAGTATGACGAAAAGGCGCTGAAGAAGGCGATGAAGGGGGAGGCTGTGCAGATTCTGGCGAAATTCGCCGAAAAGGTAGGAAGCGCCGAAGATCCGCACCTTCCGACAGACTACCACTCGCTGATGGAAGATTTCGTAGAGGAGCTTCAGATAGGGTTCGGCAAGATCGGAATGCCGCTGCGCGTAGCGCTGATAGGTCGCCTCGGCGGTCCCGATCTGAGTGACGTCATGAGTATCATAGGCAAAGAGGAGACGCTAAAAAGGGTCGAAAAACTTATTGAATATATGAAGGAAAAAGATGCCTCATAGTATTACGAAAGAGGAGATACTGAAGTATCACGAAGGTGGAAAGATAGGTGTCGAGATAACCAAACCGTGCGATACGGCACGGGACCTCTCTATGGCCTATACACCCGGAGTTGCGGAGCCGTGCCTCGAGATAGAGAGA
Source organism: Campylobacterales bacterium (assembly GCA_027072755.1). Classification (GTDB taxonomy): domain Bacteria; phylum Campylobacterota; class Campylobacteria; order Campylobacterales; family Hydrogenimonadaceae; genus Hydrogenimonas. Next base: position 5,835 of record JALSXE010000429.1, read on the forward strand.
GACCCCTCGAAGGCTTACAGCTATACAAACCGCGCCAATCTGGTCGCCGTAATCACCAACGGAACCGCCGTTTTGGGTCTGGGAGATATAGGCGCGCTTGCGAGCAAACCGGTGATGGAGGGTAAATCGGTACTCTTCAAGAAGTTTGCGGGAGTCGATGCTTTCGACATAGAGATAGACGAGAAGGATCCTGAAAAGTTCATCGCCGTATGCAAGGCCCTGGAGCCGACTTTCGGGGGCATAAACCTCGAAGACATAAAAGCCCCGGAGTGTTTCGAGATAGAGGAGAGGTTAAAGAAGGAGACCGCCATACCGGTGATGCACGACGATCAGCACGGTACCGCGATAATAACCACGGCGGGGCTCATCAACGCCCTCGAGCTTACCGGCAAGGATATAGCGAAGATGAAGATTGTCGTCATCGGTGCCGGAGCCGCCGGGATCGCTTGTGCGAGAATGTACAGGCTGCTTGGAGCGAAGCGGATAGTGATGATAGACTCCAAAGGGGTAATCCACACCGAAAGAGATGACCTGAACCCGTATAAGGCCGAGTTCGCGCTCGACACCGACGAGAGAACGCTGGAGGAGGCTATGAGGGGTGCCGACATGGTGCTCGGTCTTTCCAAAGCGGGTCTTCTGAGCAGGGAGATGGTGGCTTCGATGGCGCCCGATCCGATCATCTTCGCGCTTGCCAATCCTATACCGGAGATTCTTCCGGAAGAGGTGGCCGAAGTACGGAGCGACGTCATGATGGGGACGGGTCGCAGCGACTATCCGAACCAGGTGAACAATGTTCTCGGCTTTCCCTTTATCTTCCGCGGGGCTCTGGATGTAAGGGCGACGGCCATCACCGAAGGTATGAAGATGGCGGCGGCCAGAGCTCTGGCCGATCTTGCGAAAGAGCCGGTGCCGCAGTATGTAAAGGATGCCTACGGCGGAATAGACCTAAAATTCGGGCCCGACTACCTTATACCGAAACCTTTCGACAAAAGGGTCCTTCTTTGGGAGTCGGCCGCCGTAGCCAGGGCTGCGTACGAAGAGGGTGTGGCGCAGGTGGAGAGTTTCGACTACTGCGGATACAGGGCCAAACTAGCCGCCGATATGGGGCTGATAATGGCCGATCCGTGCAAGTAGAGCGCGCTTTCGGCTCTACAGCGGATTCTCCAGCGTTATCTGCACAAGCGTATTGACCAGCAGTGCGATCTCTTCGATCTTCTCCGCGCCGTTTTGTCGCACGAACTCTTCGAAACCCTGCTGAAGAGCCCTGTAGCGCTCTTCGCAGTCGTGCAGGTAGTTTTCGAGCGCATCCTCTATCGACTCATCTTTGCGCTGGTAGTGAATGACCCGTTCGCTTAAAGAGGTGACCGCAAACTCTATGAACTCCCCGAGCTGTTTTTTTATCGTATGCTCCTGCTCGTTTTTCGGTCTGTATCTATCCAGTGCTTCGAGAATCTCGTTTATATGGAGCCGTTTTATGACGGAGTGCATAAGCTTGGCCGTTTCGTTGAAAGGGCGGTGGTTCTTTTCGTGCAGTATTATAGCCGCTATCGTGAATTTTAGATACGGAAGGTGGTGGAAAAAGCGGTTTATGCGGCTCTCTCCTTCCACAGTCACGCGTATCGACTCTTCGGGGAGAACCTGCATCAAGGATGCGAGGTCGCTTCTGTAGCGCAGAAGTGCCGGAGCGTCTATCTGATCGGGCGGCATATGCCTCATCATCCAGCTTATACTGAAAGCGAGAGTGTTCTCTATCTCGAAGAGCATCTCGTACTGTTTTTGCGCCTTTATCCTGTAGTCCTGGCGGAATATCTCGTACCTGATGTCGTTGGATCCGAATAGCTGGTTGCAGATCAGGTAGCTTTTGACTTTGGAGACCATCCTCTCTTCGCCTAGCTCGTCGTAATCGCTAATAAATGTGATACCGGCGTTGTTGATGATGCGGTTTGCAATTACCGTCGCCGCGATTTCACGTTTTAGAGGATGGAGCAGTATCTCGTCCTCGTAGATGGCCGCGAAACTCTTCGGAAAATATTTGAGCAGGTACTCCTGTGCGAACGCCTCATCGGGAAAGTCGCTCTTTAGAAGCAGATCTTTGAGG
>JALSXE010000430.1:0-2009 GCA_027072755.1 Campylobacterales bacterium
GCTCGCATGGTCACTCAGCAAAAAGGCTATAGACTCCGCCACCTCTTTGGGGTCTCCGAAGCGCGAAAGCGGGATGCGGTCGATAAACGCCTGCTTTATCTCCTCTTTGAGCTCGTCCGTCATGTCGGTCTTTATGAAACCGGGTGTAACCGTGTTGAAACGTATGTTGCGGGCCGCTCCCTCGAGGGCGAAGCTTTTGGTCATCGCTATCAGCCCACCTTTAGAGGCGCTGTAGTTTGTCTGCCCCGCGTTTCCGGTCTCGCCTACTATGGAGGCCACGTTTACGACGGCGCCGAAGCGCTTCCTGCCCATCACCTTTATAGCCTCGCGGCACCCGATGAAAGCCGATGTGAGATTCGCGCGGATAACGGCCTCGAACTCCTCCACCTTCATGCGCATCGCAAGTTTGTCTCTGGTGATTCCGGCGTTGTTGACGATGTATGAGAGTTCGCCGTCGGCATCGACGATGGTCTTTACCGCATCTACATACGCAGCCTCGTCGCCTACGTCGAATCCGATCACCGCCGCTTCGCCGCCGGCCGCCTCTATCTCCGCCTTTACGGCATCGGCCGCCTCGGCACCGCTACGGTAGTTGATCCAGACCTTCAGACCGTAACCGGCCAGTGTTTTGGCGATCTCCGCGCCGATCCCGCGGCTCGCACCGGTGACCAGCACGTTTTTTCCGGTAAACTTCATAGAAACTCCTTCTTTTATATTATGTTACGCAAATTCCGAGCCAAGCCCGCAATTTGGCAGGGCCTGGCCGGCCCTACAACCCCCTGAAGCTTCGAAATCCAAGATTTCGAGTTAATGAAAAGTGAAAACGAATAGTGAATAGTGGCGGATGCCGCTTTCACTTACCTCGCTCAAATCAGCGGCTCATCCATCTCTTCGGGAATCGGCAGCTCCATCAGTTTCAAAACCGTGGGGGCTATGTTGTTGAGCGCGCCGGGTTTTACCTCTTCGACTCCCGGGGCCATCACGAAGCACCAGACATCGCCCACCGTATGGTTTGTAAGGATATTTCCGTTCTCGTCCACCATCTCTTCGCAGTTGCCGTGGTCGGAAGTGAGCACCATGCGGTAACCTTTCCGTTTCGCCTTTTCGACGATACGGCCAAGCTCCCTGTCGACCGCTTCGACCGCTTTTACGGCGGCTTCGAAGTTTCCTGTATGACCCACCATATCTCCGTTTGCAAAGTTCACTACGATGAAGTCGTACTCCTCGTCCATCGCAGTAAGCACCGCGTCGCCAACCTGCGGGGCGCTCATCTCCGGCTTCAGATCGTAGGTTTTGACCTTCGGGCTCGGAATCAGCACGCGCGATTCGTTCTCCACAGGCTCCTCCACCCCGCCGTTGAAAAAGAACGTAACATGGGCGTACTTCTCCGTCTCGGCCGTATGAAGCTGGCTCAGACCCGCATCGGAGACAACCTCGGCCAGCGTATTTTTCGGCGCCTCTTTTCCAAAGAGCACGGGATAGGCGAAACTCTTGTCGTACTCCGTCATCGTGGCGATATGCAGATGGAGCGGCTTGCGCTCGAATCTGTCGAAATTGGGGTCACCCAGGGCGGTTACGATCTCTCTCATCCTGTCGCTGCGGAAGTTGGTGAAGAGCACGCCGTCACCATCCTTCAGACCTTCGTATCCGTCAAACGCGGTGGGCAGGATGAACTCGTCGGTCACTCCCTCTTCGTATGAGTTCTCCACATACCGAAGCGGCGACAGCTCCGTTTTCGGTTCGGCCAGAGCGATAGCCCGGTACCCTTTCTCTACGCGCTCCCACCTCTGGTCGCGATCCATCGTATAGAAGCGGCCGCCGAGGGTGGCTACGGTTATGTTGTCGTCCAGAATCTCCTCCAGCCGCTTCAGATACTCCGGCGCCGAGGTTGGAGATACGTCACGCCCGTCGGTGATCAGGTGCAGGAAGACTCTTTTTCCCGCTTTTGCGACGATCTTCGCAAGCCCGATCGTATGCTCGATGTGCGAATGGACCCCGCCGTCGCTCAT
>JALSXE010000431.1:0-7878 GCA_027072755.1 Campylobacterales bacterium
CGCCATGTCCACTGCTCTACGGCCACGACCGTGGAAGATCTGCTCCAGACCGAAATAGACGGCACCACTTTCGAAGAGTACCTGAAGGGTGAAATAGCCAAGATCGGCGAAAATATAGTCATGCGCCGCTTCGTTACCGTAGACGCGGGCGAGAACGGTACCGTCGAAGGGTACATCCACGGAAACGGAAAGGTCGGTGTTCTTGTCGCCGCCAAGTGCGACAGTGACAAGACTTGCGAAGCGATCAGGCCTACGCTTAAAAACATAGCTATGCATATAGCCGCCATGAACCCCGCGTTCCTCGACGAAGAGGCGGTACCCGCCGAGGTGCTCGCAAAAGAGGAGGAGATAGCCAAAGAGCAGCTCAAGAAAGAGGGCAAGCCCGAGGCTATCTGGGACAAAATCATCCCCGGCAAGATCAAGCGATACCTCAAAGACAATACGCTTGTAAACCAGCCCTTCGTCATGGACGACAAGAAGAGTGTGGGACAGGTGCTCGAAGAGGCTGCCAAAGCCGCCGGCGGCAGTGCGAAAATCGTAGAGTTCATCCGCTTCGAACTCGGCGAAGGAATCGAGAAGAAAGAGGAAGATTTCGCCGCGGAAGTAGCGGCCCAGATGGGCAGCTGACACTTCATGCCTGTTATCGACCGCCCGGAACCTCCTGCAGAGGGGGGTTCCCTGCTGCTCAGGGCGGAAAACCTCTCGCACGCATTCGACTATCCGCTTTTTCAAAATATATCTCTGCAGATGAAAGAGGGTGAGAAGGTCGCCGTCATAGGCGTAAGCGGTAGCGGTAAATCCACACTTCTGCACATACTTGCGACACTTCTCGAGCCCCAAAGCGGCAACGTCAATCTCCTGGGATCCGACATATACTCGCTAAACGATAAACAGAGACTCGCCATAAGACGCTACGAAATAGGGATCATTTTCCAGTTTCACTACCTCTTCAAGGGTATGAGCGGGGCCGAGAACATAGAGATCGCAACGCTGCTTAGCGAAACGGAGCCCGACGACTCCCTGCTGCTTCGGCTCGGCATAAAAGATCTGATGCAAAAGCGTGTGACGGAACTCTCCGGGGGGCAGCAGCAGAGGGTCTCGATAGCCAGGGTGCTTTCCAAAAATCCGAGGATCATCTTTGCCGACGAACCGACCGGAAACCTCGACGACGAAACGGCACATATAGCTATGGATGCGGTGTTCGAACATGTCGAAAATGTACGCGGAGCACTCTTTCTCGTCACTCACGACGAGAGGATAGCCAAAAGTTGCGACCGAATCTTTCGGCTTGAGCATGCGAGGCTGGAGCCTGTCGGGTGAGCTGGTACAGCCTGCTGCAGCCCGACCACATATACACCTTCCTTCTCCTTTTCGTCCGGCTTTCGACACTTTTCGTCTTTCTCCCGTTTTATAGCCATATGTCCATTTCGCCGCAGATAAAGGCCGCTTTCGCCTTCTATCTGACTCTCGTTCTATATCCGGCGGTGCCGGTCGCTCCGGAGCCGGAAGAGTACGCTACGCTCTTTGCGGCTATACTTTCGGAAGTGCTGATGGGGCTTATCGCGGGGGTTATACTAAATATAGTCTTCGGTATTCTTTCGTATGCCGGGGAACAGATAGCCTTCGTGATGGGCTTCTCTCTTGCAAGCGTCATCGATCCGCAGAGTCAGATACAGTCGCCTCTCGTGAGCCAGTTTCTGCTTCTGCTGGCGATGGTGATACTTCTGGCCTTCAACGGTCACCATATCATTCTGATCTGGATGGTTGATGCCGTCAAGGCCGCTCCGCTCGGGGGCTTCGTACTTAGCCATGAGATATTCGATTACGTGATCGATGCTATGGCACACCTTTTTGTTATGGGATTTACGCTCGCTTTTCCGATAATCGCCCTCTCACTTCTTTCCGACATCATATTCGGCATGCTGATGAAGACGATGCCGCAGTTCAACCTTCTTGTCGTAGGTTTCCCGATAAAAATCGCACTTTCGATGGCTGTCTGGATCGCCGTTTTGGGCTCTATGATGCTGATCTTCAAAAACGAGTTTCTTGCGGCGATGAGAGTACTGGTGCAGTGGCTTCAGTAGGGGAGCGCTTTCGAGAGCATTCTTTCAAATGCGCGTTCTATTTTCGCCGCTTTAGCGTAGTCGCGGGCAGATACGACGATCTCGCGGTTTATGCCGAATGCCGAGTATGTCCAGTTCGCGGAGCCTAAAATGAGATAGCTGTTGTCTATGACCATCAGCTTCATATGCATCAGCCCTTTTCTGTCGCCCTTTCTGCTCTTTTTGCCTTCTAGCAGGTATGTATCTATGTTTCTGAACTTGGATAGATAGCCTATCTGGCTTCTTCTGTTTCCAAGATTGGCTTCGCGGTCGAATATGATTCTTACTTTAACGCCGCGGCGCGCCGCGTTGGCCAGCCTTTTGGCGATGGCTTTATGGGTGAAGCTGTAGATGGCGGCATCGATTCCGTGTTTTGCCGTATCTATGCGGTGCAGCATCTCTTTAAGCGCAGGTTTGGCCTCTTCGGGCAGTGTGTAGATTTTGAGTTTCGTATCGGCGCCGATAAGCGAGACGGCAAGCAGGAAAAGCAGAACCAAAGCTCTATGCGGACGCATAAAACTCCCCTAAAGCAAAAATAAATGATCTTGATTATACAATAAAATATTCAGCCGGTCGGCTCAGGATACCGGCCGCGACATCCACAACATAAAAAGGCTCAAGTATGCGCATGCTCCTGATAAACCAGAATCCTGTAGTTTCGAAGCTATCCGGATTGAGTGCCCAGAAGTCCGGATTTGAGGTTGTCGAGACACCGTTTCTAGAAGAGATGGAAGAGGGGCCTTACGAGGTTGTTTTTATCGATGATGCGAAGCTGGAAGAGGTCGATATCGATGATCTCAAAAGCAGAAGCGGAGCGAAGAGGGTAGCTCTTATATATTCAGATGAAGAGAGCAGGCCGGAAGGGTTCGACTACTATCTGAAAAAGCCGTTTCTTCCAACCGAAATGGTCGATCTGCTTTCGGAGATAAAGGACGATATGCTGCTTCCTGAAATCGAGGAGGAGGGACCGGAAGAGGTGCTGTCGTCGGAGGAGGCCGCGGAGTCTTCGGAGGAGGAGCGGCCGGCGGAGCTTTCCGAAGAGGAGCAGGTAAAGGAGGAGACGCCGGAGCCGTCGGCGGATGAAGAGGCGCTCGAGAGGGCGGAAGGCGAAGAGCTTTTGAGCGAAGCGGGCGAAGAGGATTTCGATGCGTTGCTCGAACAGCTCGAAGAGTCGGAAGCCGAGGGTGCGGAAGAGGAGCAAAAGGCTCCGGAAGAGGAGGTGCCCGAAGCCGTTGAGCCTGCAGAGAGCGAAGCTGCAAAAGAGCGGCTGTCTGAGACGGTCGAAGAGATCGACTTCGAGAGCTTGATCGAAGATATCGAAGAGCCGCAGCCTCGGGAGACCCCTGCGGATTCTGCGGAAGAGGAGGATATAGAATCTCTTCTGGAAGGGATAGAGATTCCGGAGACGGAGGATCTCGAGGCCCTATCCGAAGAGACGGAGATGGCGGAGCTCGAAGAGTTGGAAGGGCTCGAGGAACTGGAAGGGCTAGAAGCGTTGGAGGAGCTCGAGGAAGCGGAAGGCGGGGTTCTCGACGAGGAGCAGGTAAATGCGGTAAAAGAGCTGCTCGAGGAGACTGCAGAGGCCGAGGAAGAGGAGAGAGAAACGGCAACCGAAACGGAAGAGGAGAGCGAAGCGGGTGAAGAGCTCTTGGCAGAAGAGGTCGAAGAGGAGGAGACTCCTGCTGCCGGGATCGTAGATGTCGAAGGGGAAGAGGCGGTTTCGCAGGGCGAAATAGAGGAGCCGGCTTCATTGAGCGAGGAGGAGCCTCCGGAGGAGGCGTTTTTGCAAGAAGAGATAGATACGCGGGAGCCTGCCGCATTGAGCGAAGAGAGGGACGAACTGGATCTTATAAGCGAAGAGGAGCTTGCGGCGGTGCTGGGAGAAGGGGGCTGCGCCGCCGAAGAGAAGAGAGTGACATCCAAGGGTGAAGCCTCCTCTGCGGAGGGGGGAGAGCTCCTGGCCAGGCTTGCCGGAATCGACCCCGAGTCTTTGAGAAAACTGCTCGCCGGAGCGGAGGTGACTATAAAGATCACCTTCCCGAAAGAGGTATAGAAGGTGCGCGAGTTTGGAGCCATACTTATCGTCTCCGGTCCGAGCGGTGCGGGGAAGAGTTCGCTGATCAGGGCGGCGAAAGAGCAGATCGGCGACTTCTACTTCTCCATATCTACCACAACCCGAAAGCCGAGAGAGGGTGAAAGGGACGGCGTAGACTACTTCTTTACCGATCAGGAGAGTTTCGAAGCCGATATAAAGGCCGGTGAGTTTCTGGAGTATGCGCAGGTGCACGGAAACTACTACGGAACCTCGCTGAAACCGGTGCGCAAGGCCCTGGAGGAGGGCAAGCTTGTCATCTTCGATATCGACGTGCAGGGTCATGCGATCGCGAGGGAGAGGATGGGCGATCTCATAACGTCGGTATTTGTGACCACCCCCACGCTTGCGGAGCTCGAACATAGACTAAGAAGCAGGGGCACCGACGGAGACGATATAATAAAAAAGCGCATACAAAACGCCCTCGTGGAGATCGAGTATATCAGCGCATACGACTTTCTGATCGTCAACGACGACTTCGAAAGAGCTCTCGATTCGTTCATAGCGGTGGCGAAAGCGGCCAGACTCAAAAAGGGGCGAAAGCAGGCCCTCGATTTCATAAACCACTGGCGCGGATCGTAAACCGGCCGCCCTTGCGAGTATAGTATACTCATAAGGCATGCAACAGCCAACGAGGGATATAATATCAAAAATTTGTAAGGAGACAGCATGGGAATGCCATCAATGCCGGAACTACTCATTATTCTGGCGATAGTCGTACTGCTTTTCGGGGCGAAAAAGATACCGGAGCTTGCAAAAGGTATGGGAAGCGGAATCCGTAACTTCAAAAAAGCGATGAAAGAGGATGAAGAGGAGGAGAAGATCGCTTCCGCCGAGACGAAGAGCGAGAAGAGGTTAGAGCAGAAGGGCGAAAAAGCCGAGGGCGCCAAGTCTGAAGAGAAAAAAGAGGCATAAGGTTTCTTTTGAGACATAGAGTTTATTCGATTCTTCAAAAACATATAGAGCATCCGGTCGTTCTTGAAAAGCCGAAAGACAGAAGTTTCGGGCACTATGCGACTCCGATAGCCTTCTCTTTGGCTAAATCGCTTCGCCGCAACCCTATGCAGATTGCCGAAGAGATAGCGCAGAAGCTCCGTGAAGAGGAGATGTTCGAAAAGGCGGATGCCCTCAAGGGGTATGTAAATATAAAACTGAGCCGTAGCTTTCTGAACGACTATGCGGTATGGGCCCTTAAAAACGAAGATGAGTTCGCAAAGGGCGATTTCAGCGAGAGCATACTGCTTGAGTTTGTGAGCGCCAACCCCACGGGCCCTCTCCATATAGGTCATGCGCGAGGCGCCGTATGGGGAGATGTCCTGGCACGCATAGGCAGGCGCCTCGGGTACAGGATCGAGCGCGAGTACTACGTAAACGATGCGGGCAACCAGATCTACCTGCTGGGGCTGTCGGTATACCTTGCGGCCAGGGAGTCGGTGCTCAAACTTGAAGTCGAGTGGCCCGAGGAGTACTACAGGGGCGAATATGTCGCCGATCTTGCCGCAAAAGCGGTAGAGGCTCTCGGAGCGGAGAAGTTCATGGACGAAGCTTCTATTCCCGAGATATCCGAGTGGGCCAAAGATAGAATGCTCGAACTGATAAACGAGAATCTGCATGAGGTCGGCATATATTTCGACCACTACGTGAGCGAAAAGGCGCTTTATGAAAAGTGGGACGAAGTGTTCACCCGTCTTGCCGAGGCCGGGGCCGTTTACGAAAAAGAGGGGAAGTGGTGGCTCAGATCGACTGAACACGGCGACGAGAAGGACAGAGTGGTGGTTCGTGAAGACGGACGCCCCACATACCTGGCCGGCGATATCGTCTACCACTACCTCAAGTTCGAGCGCGGATACGACCGCTACATAAACATATGGGGCGCGGACCACCACGGCTATATCGCCCGCGTAAAGGCTGCGATCGCCTTTTTCGGCCACGATCCGCAGAAACTGGAGATAATACTCTCCCAGATGGTCTCCCTGCTCAAAGGGGGGGAGCCCTACAAGATGTCGAAGCGTGCCGGAAACTTCATATTGATGCACGACATAGTCGAAGAGATAGGTGCCGATGCCCTCAGATTCATATTTTTGACGAAAAAGAGCGATACCCATCTCGAGTTCGATGTGGAAGATCTGAAAAGAGAGGACAACTCCAACCCTGTCTACTACATAAACTATGCCCACGCACGTGTATTTTCCCTCTTCGAAAAGGCCGGAAAGAGTCAGGAGTCGGTGTTTGACGCCTCCATGGAGGCTCTCGGTGAAGATGCCTACGATATGCTCTTTACCGCACTGCTGCTTCCGGAGGTGCTGGAGGATGCTTTCGAGAGCAGGCAGTTGCAGAAGGTGACGGAATATCTGAAACACCTGGCGGGGATGTACCACAAGTTCTACTACGACAACAGGGTTATCGGCACTCCTGACGAGGAAGCTCTGCTGAAGCTTTCGGCGATGGTCGCGCTTTCGCTGAGGGTGGGGCTTAAGATGCTTGGAATCGAAGCCGCAAAGAGAATGTAGGGTTTCCGCCCTCCGGCTTCGAGTGTCGAAACGGAGTGCGATTTTGTAAAGGGTATGCCACTATTCACGATTGGAACACGGTTTGCTTATATCATGTGCAAGAGTTCCGGGCAATAGCTTGCAGACTGTTCCGGTCAGCCCGGAACTCAATGATCGTTTTTACCGTTTAGTGTGCAGACTCTCTTTTATCAAGCGACTCCAGAAACTCTTCGAGGTTGTATTTTGCGCGGTATGAGGGCACCATCAGGTGAATCATAATATCGCCGAGGTCCACTATGGTCCACTGCTCACCCTCCTCGACCGCCGCGAACTTCTCCCCGGCCGGCTTCAGCAGCTCTTTTAGGTAGCCAAGCAGAGCCAGAGTATGTTTGTCTCCGAGTGTCGTCGCGATTATGACGTATCTTGTCAGATACTCTTTGTCGCTAAGGTCGAATACCTGTATATCTTCCGCTTTTTTCTGATCGAGAATCTCTATGATTCTGTCGATTCTCTGTTGTGTTTCCGGATTCAATTACTCTCCTCTATTTTCTCTGTTTCGTTGTAGTATCGGACAACTTCGTCCCTTATGGCTTCAGGGATCCACCCCGGGTCGATCTTTTCACGAAGCGCGGTGGAGCTTATGGGCATATCTATATCGAGACGTATGAACCTCTTCGGCACGGGAGTATCCGAGCGTGTCGCGACCACCCATTCGACCATTCTGTCCAGTTTGCCGAAGCGGTGCCATCTATGCAGCGATTCGAGGTTGTCCGCACCGATTATGAGGTAAATTGTATCAAAAAACCGTTTGAAATGTGTTACGGTATCGTAAGTGTAGGATTTTCCGCCCCTTTTGATCTCGTAATCACTCACCTCGATCCTGGGGTCGAAAGCGGTGATCTTTTTCAACCACTTCAGACGAAGCTCCGCAGGGGCCGAATGGCCCTTTTTGAACGGGCTTATATAGGCCGGAACGACAACCAGCTTCTCTATGTCAAGTGTTTCCAGCGCTTTTTTCATTATCGCCACGTGCCCCAGGTGAGGCGGGTCGAAGCTGCCGCCGAATATTGCGATTTTTCTCTTTTTCATTTAATAATTATTATACACTTAATTCGATAAAATCAAGCCGATATTTTTCACAAGGGAAAGAAGTTGGCCTTGAAGATTGCAATCAACGGATACGGACGCATGGGGC
>JALSXE010000432.1:0-7846 GCA_027072755.1 Campylobacterales bacterium
CCTTCACGCAACCCGTCGTCTATGACTACACTCTCGTCGAACCCCAGAAGGGAGTAGAGCCCGTTCAAGATCAGGATTCCCGCAGCGATGAGATCCTCTCTGCCGACTCCGACAAGCTTCCGCCTCGACTCTTCGTCCAAAGAGAGCAGCCTATCCATCTGGATCTTCAGATCTTCCCTATATAGAGCTGTTCCGTTGACCCTTTTCGCATCATAGGTCGAATAGTCCATTCCGAGCTTCATCGCCGCGACGGTCGTCGGCGTTCCGGCCGTAGAGACAAAGAGCTTCGGACAGAGACCTTCGGTCTTCATATTTCCGGCAAACTTTTCCATCTCCCTCATCAGCAGCGGAAGCGCCTGCTCGATCTTTTCCACTGAGCCGTACCTCTGGGCGACCGTAACTATACCTATATCGAAACTGCGGCTCTCTATCCTGCCGGAGTCGAAAAATAGAATCTCGGTAGAGCCGCCCCCAAGATCGGCCATGACGAAGTTATCGCTCTCTACTCCCATCTTGTCGAGACGTTTTTTGACGGCCAAAAGCGTATAGTGCGCCTCTTCGTCGCCGCCGATCACTCTGAAGTCGACACCGCACTCTCTTTTTATCCTCTTTAGTACCTCTTCGGCGTTCGAAGCCCTTCGGAGCGCTTCCGTAGTAACGGCCGCCACTGGCTGCGAGAAGTCTATCACCCTCTTCGCCTCCTTTAAAGCCTCGACAATGCGCACTACCGCATCTTCGCCGATCCTGCCGCTCTCATGTATGCCGTCGGCGGTTCTTACAATCTTTTCGAACCACGCTACAGGCTCGAGAGTTTCACAATCGATCTGCACGCCCCTTAGCGTGTTGGAACCTAGATCCACAGCCACCACGATCTACTCCGTCACTTTTTCGGGTAGCGAATCTATATCTATCTGCGCCATATCTTTCGGCTCCTCTTCCGGGAACTTGTCTCTTAGTCCGTGTTCTACAAGCCAGGAGCCTATTTCGTCATCCATACCGAAAAGCTCAATGTAGCGGCCTGCGGCGGCGGAAACCTCTCTCCCTCTTTTCATCGCATTCTCTATCTGCACGATATATGCCTGTTTGATCAGGCTCACCATTTTGGCCCTCTTTTGCGGCAGTGGAATAAAAGGGACAAAAATCTTTTTCAGCTTTTCGACTTCACCCGAAGAGGCGACCTTTTCGGCTCTCGCTACAATCTTCTGCCACGCCTCTTCCAGGTTCTGTACAATCTTCGTCTCTTCAAGCTCGGGGTGACGCTCCAGAATCGCGTAGATCGCACCGTAATCTTTCTGCGCGAAGTAGCGCATGGCCGAGGCATAGAGATTTGCACTCTCCATCAGTTCCTCCGCCCTCTCTTTCATATCGGGAAACTCTTTAAGCTGCGATGCGAGACGTGCCGCCTCCGCATAGTTTCCGGCTTCGAGCTCGGCAGATGCCCTCTTCGCGATTATATCCGCTATCTTCTCTATCTTTTTGTACTCTTCGAGCTCCATGATCGCCGGATAGCGCTTCGCCAGCTCGATCGCACTCTTGAAGTCGCGTTTGCCGACAAGCTTCATAAAGAGTCTGTATATCTCCTTCTCGTTCAACAGCGCCTGAATCAATCTACTTTTGTCGGAAATACCCCTGAAAGGCTTCAAGAGCTCTTTGACCCTCTCCTCTCCTCCATTCTGCATCACGATCTTCTTCGCACGCGAAAAGCGCTTCTCCCACTCACTCTCCATCATCTCGTAGTAGCGGTTCTGCTTCAGCATAGGGTGTTTGGCCGCCATGGAGTAGGCAAGCTGATACTTCTGCCCCTCTACGGCGGTTTTGAACTTCTGAAAATCGGCAAAGTCGTTGACGAGCTGCTGGGCGAGCAGCCGTTTTGAAGACTCCACACCAAACGGTTCGAGTATCTTTTTCGCATCCTCTTTCCTGCCGAGTTCAAGAAGCAACATCGCACTTTGAAACGCTTCGTTCCAGAGAGCTTCAAGCTTCATATATTCGTCGCTGTAACGTAGAAGCGGATTCTCCTCGGCCAGTCTGTAAGCCGACGCCAGATCGTCGGAGGCTATGAACTCTTCCATCTTCCGGCTCTCTTTTAGAGGCGAATTGAACGTCACCTCACCGTCGGCCAGACCCACTACGAGATGGTTGCCCTCAAAGAGGTAGCAGAGCCTCTTTATCGGCTTCGTATACTGAAGGTAACGCAGGGCGACGAGTTCATAACTGTTCAGATCGTAAAGCGAAACTACACCCGTTTTGTCCGCAGCAAAGAGAAATCTCTCGTCCGGCGTCACGCTCAGGGCCGTCACCTCGTCAAACATCTTTTTGAGCCTCTTTATCACTCTGGCCCCGAAATAGTCCCAGACTACAATCTCTCCATCCTTGTCGGCGGCTACAAGACGGTGGGATCCTATAAAGAGCATCTCGGTAAGAGCTTTCGAATGGCCTTTGAGCCTGAACCCCTGGGAGAGAGAGGAGATGTTGGTTACGATTATCTTACGATCGAAACTTCCGGTGGCGATCCACTGACCGTTGGGGCTGAAAGCTATGGCGGTTACAAAATCGGAATGGTGGGGCAAAGAGGCGACCATGCGGCCGGTCGAGAGACTCCACAAAAATGTCTTTCCGTCCTGTCCGCCTGTTGCCAGATATCTATGTTTACGACTTATACGAAGACTTTCGACATCTCCTTCATGTCTTTTGAAACGGTAAAGGAGCCTCTTGCTCCTTCCGTCGAATACCGCCACTCCCTCCTTTTTGACACAAAAAGCGACATACGCGCCGTCTTCGGATATGTCGGCACCGTGAAGAAGCTTGTCGTTCTGTGCGAGGGATGTCTTGAAACCGTCTACGAGAGTTATCGGCTCCGTAGAGAAGATGCGTACGGCGTTGGAGCTGTCTAGTATCGCGACACGGTGACCGGCAAGCTCCTTTATGGCTGTGATGGAGTGCCGGAAACCGAGCCGCTTTTCGATAATCATACACTACACCTCAACACTTCCAAACCCGCCTAATGCTTCACTTCGAAGCGAAAACCGTTCTCGTGCAGCATACTCTTGATAAGCTCCTGATGCTCTCTTCCTTTGGTCTCCAGGGCGATCGACACATAGGCATCACCGAACTTCAGGTCGAGAGAGGTCCTGTCGTAGCCTATCTGTACTATATTGGCCTGCGCATCTTTAAGAATCTGCGTAAGGAGCATCAGGCTGCCGGGTTTGTCCACGAGTGTTACGACCAGCTTCATCTTTCTGTACGACTTTAGAAGTCCCTTCTCTATAATTACCGAGAGCATCGTGACGTCTATGTTTCCGCCGCTTAGAATCGATACGACTTTCGCACCCTTCGGAAGATCTATCTTGTCGTGGATCAATGCGGCCACTCCGACCGCTCCGGCACCCTCCACGACCAGCTTCTGCTTCTCCAGAAGATATAAAATCGCGTTGGCTATCTCTTCGTCGTCGACAAGTATCATCTCGTCGACATACTCCAAAATATACTTCAGAGTCTTTTCCGATGTATCTCTTACCGCGATCCCGTCGGCTATGGTACGAACTTTGACGGTATCGATCTGCTTTTTTGCATCGAAGGAGAGTTTCATCGCCGGGGCGCCGGAAGCGGCAACTCCTATGATTCGGGTTTTTGGAGATATCGACTTCATAGCGACCGCGATGCCGCTGATCAATCCGCCGCCGCCTACCGGAACCAAAACCGCATCCGGCGCTTCGCAGTGTTCGAGTATCTCCAGCGCTATCGTACCCTGCCCCGCGATCACCTCGTCATCAGCGAAAGGGTGGACGAAAACACGTCCGCTCTTTTTCGCATACTCCACCGCGTAAGCGTACGCCTCGTCGTAGTTCGTACCCGAAAGAATCACCTCCGCGCCGTACGACTTGACGCCGTCGACTTTCGTCAGAGGGGTAGTTTCGGGCATCACTATCGTCGCGGGTATATTGAAATATTTCGCGGCCAGGGCGACCCCTTGGGCATGGTTGCCGGCACTTGCGGCCACAACCCCTTTGGAGCGCTCCTCTTCGCTTAACGACGCGATCTTGTTGAAGGCCCCGCGAATCTTGAACGAACCGGTATTTTGCAGATTCTCCTTTTTCAGATAGACCTCAAAACCGGTAGTTTCACTAAGTTTCGGAGCGTAGGAGAAGGGTGTCTTTACGGCAACTTTTTGAACTTCGCCGTGCGCCTTTTTAATATCGGCGAGCGTTATCATGCATACTCCATATGATCTACCATCGCACATCTGCTCTGAACCACTCTCATACCTCTATCTTTCGCGGCCGCGGCTGCTTCGTTGTTTACGATCCCGGCCTGCATCCAGACCACCCTCACGTCTCCGCGATCTATGCACGCCTCGACCACGGGGCCTACCGCGGCCGACTTTCTGAATATATCGACCATATCGACTCTAAACGGAATCTCTTTCAAAGAGCGGTATACCTTCTCTCCCAATATCCGATCCTCTTTCGGATAGACCGGAACTATCCTGTAGCCGGCCTCTTTCAGATATTTCGCCACCCTGTGGCTCGCTTTTGACGGATCGGGCGAGAGCCCTACCACGGCAATCGTCTCGACCTCTCTGAAAATCTGCCTTATCTCTTCGGTATCGGCATTGATAGTCGGAAATTCGCACTCCATAAAAAGCCTTTGAAAATTTTATGACCGAATTGTCGCAAAAGGGCGGCCTCGTCTTGAAATCTTTCGACTCCGGGGTCGAAAGAGCCGGCTGTTTCTCTCGAACTCAGGAAGCCGCCCGAAATTTGCATAAATTCAGTATACGGGAGTATAGCAAACAAGCCCTTAGAGTATCACTCCATACGGCACCGCTTCAGTGCGGCATCCGCTTTTCGTCGGCACTCGGGGCAAAATTCATACCCTTTTCTGTCGGTATCGGCAAGCGAGTTGGAGAAGTGCATTACACACGAAGGATCGTCGCAGTGTCCGAGACCGAGCGTATGCCCGATCTCATGCACAGCCTCGGTCAATACTCTGCGAAAAAATAGAGGAGTCTCCTCATCCGATCCGTAAAAGCGGTCGGAGAGCCTTGCCGTGGAGATAACGGCGCATCTCATCGATGAGGATGCGAGACCGAATACGAAATTGAGACGGCTCTCATAGATATCTTTGTCGGTAATTCCAAGCAAGATCGCATCCGGACTTTTTTTGAATCTGCACGCCTCCTGCAGGAGCCCGAAAGCCCTGAACTGCCTGCGCGACGGATCGAACGCCTTTTGGGGAAGGGGTAAAACGGGACCTATGGCTACTGGGAGTGCGAATATCCCGCTCAGTTTGCGGGCCAGAGGGTCGAAGAGCTCCGATTCCGGCTCGAAAAAAGGCAGAAGCGAGATGGAGCACCCACTCTGCATATCAGTACCCCAAAGCTCCAAGAAGGGTGTAGACCCCGAAAGCCGCAAGCCACGCCAGCACATTCGGGTAGACCATATAGAAGCCGCGCCATGCCCACTGCGGCACCTCCGCCCAGAATGTACTCATGGCGGCTATACACGGTGAGTAGATCATGATTATCACGATAAGAGCCACGGCCGCTTTGAACGAGACATTCTCTCTGAGCCTCTCTATAAGGGTATTGCTCTTCTCGTCCGCATCTCCTACGGCATAGAGTGTAGCCAGCGTCGAAACCACCACCTCTTTGGCGGCCAGTCCCGCTATAGTCGCGACAGAGACGCGCCAGTCGAAGCCGAGCGGAGCGAAAACAGGCTCTATCGCCTTGCCTATCGTACCGAGATAGCTGTTCTCGAGCTCTTTTGCGGCAAGTTCGCTCTGAAGCTGCATCTTTGCCGCCTCGTCGACAGCAGCTTCTATCTTAGTTTCATAACTTTGAGTCAGCCTGGAGTCGTGAGGGTATGAGCTCAAAAACCAGATTATCATCGATGCACCCGCAATGAACGTTCCCGCCTTTTTCAAAAAGAGTTTGGCCTTTATCCAGAGCTCCACACCGAGAGCCTTCATGGATGGAAATCTATATGGCGGCATCTCCATGACAAACGGCTCAGGTTCCCCTTTAAAAAGCACCGTTCGCAGAATTTTCGCCACTATAAGGCCGAGGATCGCGCCGCTTATATATATGATAAAGAGTATGTTACCGGCATGGGATGTCGGGAAGAAAGCGCCTATGAGCAGCACATATACCGGAAGTCTCGCGGAACAGCTCATGAAGCCGAGTACAAGCATCGTAATAATGCGATCTTTCGGGTTTTTGAGCGTCCTTGCGGCCATATAAGCCGGTACCGTACAACCGAATCCGCTGACCAGCGGAATGAACGCCTTTCCCTGCAGCCCGAACTTCTTCATGAAACCGTCGAGCAAAAAGGCGGCTCTGGCCATGTAGCCGGTCTGCTCGAGAAGGTTTATACCGAGAAATAGTATAAGGATATTCGGAAGGAACATTATCACCGAACCGACCGCCGGGATTACGCCGTCGGCAAGCACGGATTGAATAGGACCGTCCGGGAGAACCGCTTTTACGGTGTTGGAAATCTCGGTAAACGCGGCATCGATCCAATCCATCGGAATAGAGCCCACTTCGAACGTTATCTGAAAAAGGAGCCACATGAAAAAGAGAAAAATCGGCAGACCCAGAATCGGGTGTATAAGCAGTCTGTCGAGCCTGTCGGTAACGGTCAACTTTTTGGGGGGCTTTTTCAGGGCTTTCAAAACCAGCGCCTTGGCCATCGCGTAGCGCTCGTCGCTCAGAATGTCGCTTGTGGACTCTTCGTCGAACTCCATCTCGAGTTCACGGTAGATCTGCCCCAGCATCTCGTGTAGCTCTATGAAGATGGGCAGATCGTGTATGATCTTGTATATCTCCTCATCTCTGTCGAGCAGCCTTATCGCTATGAACCTCGCTTCGTCGGGATCTTTGAAGTGGGGAGACTTGTGGAGCACCTTTATCAGCTTCTCGATCTGCTCCTCTATGCGCTCGTCATAGAA
This sequence comes from Campylobacterales bacterium, assembly GCA_027072755.1. GTDB lineage: Bacteria > Campylobacterota > Campylobacteria > Campylobacterales > Hydrogenimonadaceae > Hydrogenimonas. The sequence continues at coordinate 6,952 of JALSXE010000432.1, forward strand.
GAGTTTGTTTTTCGGTTTCCGGCTTCCGTAGACCTCTATTATACGGTCTACTATCTCGTCCACACCCCTATGCTCCTTCGCGGAAGTCAAAACCACCGGGATTCCGAGGAGCTCTTCGAGTTTCTCCCTGTCGACCGTGCCTCCCTGCTTCTCCACCTCGTCTATCATATTTACAACGAGGATCATCTTTTTCTGCATATCCATGAGTTGGAAAGTAAAGATGAGATTCCTCGAGAGAGTGTTGGCATCGGCAACGTTTATAATAAGATCATACTCTTCATTATATAAAAACTTTTTTGCTACCTGCTCTTCGGGAGTGTATGCGTTTAGAGAGTATATCCCCGGAAGGTCGACTATCTCTATCTCATAACCGTCTTTTTCTATGAATACCTCTTTCTTCTCTACGGTGACTCCGGAAAAGTTTCCGACATGGAGCCTTGCGCCGGTCATCGAGTTGATTATCGAGGATTTGCCGACATTCGGCTGTCCGGCCAGCGCAACCTTTATCTTTTTCACTTCCCGATCCGCTCCGATTCCGTTTCGGTTGCCGTTGCCGTCCGATTCACAGCTTCCGCATCTCATCTACAACCGCCTTTGGGCTCCATGAAGACGGAAGCGGCCTCCTCTTCTCTCAGGGCTATCTTCGTACCGTCGCTCTCTACCTCCCAGGTCTGTTTGGCAAGCGTATGGTCGAGAATCTTTATCTCGCTGCCCTTTGCCAGGCCCAAAGAGAAGAGGCGCCCTTTTATCGGATCTTTAGCCTTTATCTTCACTATGCGACCTTCACATCCGATCGTACATTCGGTCAAAGGTTTCACTCTCAAAAACCTCCACAATTTTTCGGTGATTATAGAGCAATTGAGAACCAATGTCAATAGTGTTGATAATCATTCTC
>JALSXE010000433.1:0-995 GCA_027072755.1 Campylobacterales bacterium
TTCTACCGGAGTCTCGAAGATATAAAAAACACGGTTGTACGGGCCAAGGAGGCGAAAGCGGTCACGATAGGCGACATCGCCGATGTGAGAGCGGGCAGAGCACCGCGTTTCGGCGCCGTATCGATTGACGGCGAAGAGGCTATGTTCGGTATGGTTCTACAGCGCAGCGGGACAAACGCCGCGAAGGTGGTCGAACGGATAAAAGAGAAGATTCCGCTCGTAAACGCCGCGCTTCCCGAAGGGGTGGAGATAGACACGGTTTATGACCGTACCGAAATAACACATAAAGCGGTAAACACGATGACGAGTGCGCTTTTAAGCGGAGCCGTCCTCGTAGCTATCGTGCTCTTGCTCTTTCTCTTCGAGCTCAGAAGCGCCTTTATCGTCATACTCTCGCTGCCGCTTTCGCTGCTTATCGCATTTCTGCTCATGAGAGAGTACGGCATAAGCGCCAACCTGATGAGCCTTAGCGGTCTGGCGATAGCGATAGGCATGATCGTAGACGGTACGATCGTCGTGGTCGAGAACGCTTTCAGACTTCTGCACGACAAACCGGAAGCTTCGAAGATCGACATCATCGCCGAAGCTACTGCCGGCGTAGCAAAACCGGTTATATTCGCGCTGCTCATTATCGCAGCCGTATTCATTCCGCTTCTAAGCCTTGGAGGTCTGGCCGGAAAGCTCTACACGCCGATGGCCATAGATATCGTTTTTGTCATGCTCGGCTCTCTGGCCGTGGCTATGCTGCTGGTTCCGGTGCTCAGCTACCTGCTGCTAAAACCCGCAAAACACGGTATCAGTCCGGTAATGCGCGCTATTAAAACGCTCTATCTGCCCGCTCTAAAATTCACACTTCACTATGCAAAAACGATAACCCTGCTTGCCGCACTCCTCTTCGGCGCTACGGCGTGGCTTCTGAGTCAGCAGGGGCGCGAATTCATGCCCGAACTCAACGAAGAGTCGATAATGTACCGGGTCATAGGCATACCGGGTAC
>JALSXE010000433.1:1005-1986 GCA_027072755.1 Campylobacterales bacterium
TGGAGCGCTACATTCTCAAAGAGTACGGCGCAGAGGTTTCGAGTGTGCTCAGCATGATAGGCCGGAGCGAAAAGGGCGAGACCGCACAGGCCAACTACATGGAGGTGCTGCTGACTCTGAAGCCGGGAATCGAAAACCTTCCGGATCTGGCAAAAAGAATGACACACGACCTTCAGAAACGCTTCGGGTATGTGCAGTTCGTGCCTACACAGCCTATCGCCATGCGTATAGAGGAGCTGCTCGAAGGGGTCAAGGCGGAGCTGGCCATCAAGATATTCGGAGATGATCAGAAGGTGATGGACTCCATCGCTACACAGATTCAAAAGGTGCTCGGCACCGTGGACGGTCTCGAGCGCACGGAGGTGGAGACCCAGCTGGGACAGGCGCAGGTGACGATACGCCCCGACTTCCTTGCGCTTTCGCGCTACGGCATCGGTGCGGACGAGGTTATGCGCGTTATCCGTCACGGTATCGGTGAAGAGCCGGTGACCGAAAAGATAGAAGGTATCAGACGTTTCGGAATCGTGCCTAAGATAGAGGGTGCCAAAAACGATATAGAGAATCTAGGTGCCGTTATGCTTAGAAGCGCAAGCGGCAAAATGGTACGTCTGGACGAAGTGTGCGACGTCAAGGTCATGCAGGGGCCATCTTTCATAAAACGCGAAAACCTCAGCCGCTACATGGTCATCTCTATGGATGTGGAGGGTCGCGATATCGCGTCGTTTGTCAAAGAGGCGCAGCAGAAGATCGACAAAGAGGTAGATATTCCGAAAGGATACTACACGAGATGGGCGGGAGACTTCAAAAATATGCAGGAGGCGACGAAGAAGCTGATGGTAATCATACCGATCACTATCATCATAGTCATCCTGCTACTCTATACCGCTTTCAACTCGATCAAGAAATCTCTTCTTATACTGCTGGGGGTTCCTATGGGGCTTATAGGCGGGATCATAGCGCTCGTCATGAGCGGAGAGTATC
>JALSXE010000434.1:0-7803 GCA_027072755.1 Campylobacterales bacterium
CAGCTCTGTACAGATACACGCGCAGAACACCCAAGCGGTCCAGCTTCACAAGATTGTGGTATCGGCAGCCAATACGGAACAGGACGATGAGGATGTGACCGAAGATTTGACGGTCATCACTGCAGAGGAGATAGACGAGAGAGGTTACAGAAACCTCAAAGATGCACTCGCATCGGTACCCGGAATCTCTTTTACTTCAAACGGCGGCTTCGGCCAGCCCGCTTCGGTCTATCTTCGCGGATTGCCATCCGACCATACACTCGTGCTTATCGATGGCGTACGGGCAAACGACGTTACAGGTCTAAACGGTGCCCAGTTCGAGCATTTCAGACTCGACAACGTCGAAAGAATAGAGGTGGTAAAGGGTGCGCAGAGCGGAGTATGGGGAGCGGATGCAAGTGCGGGCGTTATCAACATCATCACCAAAAAGCCGTCCGGAAAGAGTCTATCGTACGCTTTCAAGTTCGGCAGTTACGATACGAGGAGCTTCGATCTGTCGATAGGTGATGACCTGGGGGGCTTCGACTACACCTTGAGTATAGCCGATTTCGAAACGGACGGTTTTTCCGCGGCCGAACCGGGGCAGGGCTCTCCTTTATACGGTAGGAGAGCCGATGACCTCGGGTATGAAGAGGACGGCTACAGGAACAGAAGCTATTCACTCAAAGCCGGCTACGACATTACGAATAAAGATAGAGTTGAAGCCTCTTTGAACGCCATAGACGCGACGGTCCATTACGATTCCGTTGATTTCGTTACGGGCCAGAGCGTCGACGCACCCGACGGACCATTTACGGTAAACAAGATAAGGGAGAGGTTTTACAAGGCCCGCTACATAAGAAGCGACGGCGCCAACAGCGCAAGGGTGTTCTACAATTACTCGACCTTCAACCGCTCTCAATACGGGGGATACAGCGGCCATATCAAAGAGTTCGGCCTTATCGACAGATACGACTATCTGCAAAACGGTTTTCTGCAGGCCGGCGGCGGATACCAGTCGTTTCACCAGGGGCTATCGGCCGGAGCGGACTTGGCAAAGAGCTACTCCAACAGATACATTTTCGCTACAAACCACAACACTCTGTTTGACGGCAAAACCCTATTTGCACAGAGTGCAAGATACGACAACTACTCGGAGTTCGACAACAGGCTGACATACAAGCTCGGCCTTAAACAGAAGGTCGCGGACTCTTTCGCGCTGTTTGCGAACTACTCGACGGGTTACAACGTACCTACACTTTATAGGCTCTACGACAGCTGGGTAGGGAACGCCTCTTTGAACCCGGAGAAGAGCAGGGGATTCGATGCCGGAGTGGAGTACGGAGGATTCAGGGCTCTCTACTATAGCCGACGGGTAGAGAACCTGATAGATTTCAGTTATACGACGTTTCGCTACTACAATGTTGTCGGCAGTTCGAAGTTCGAAGGTCTGGAGGCGTCATATTCGGGTACGGCTTTCGAGCTGATTTCGTACGACCTGGGGTATACGCACCTGATAAAGGCGCAGGATGCCGCCGGAGCCGATCTGCCCAGGAGAGCTTCCGATATGATTAACTACTCTTTGACGTGGTACCCGAGCGAAGAGCATACGGTAAACCTGAACGGTTACTATGTCGGCAAGAGGTATGACGATGCGGCCAAAACAGTTCAGACCGGCAAGTATGCGGTTGTCAATCTCTCTTTGAGGCACAATTTCGCAAAAGGTTACACAGGAGAGGTAGAGATAAGAAACCTATTTGACAGGTTCTATCAGGAGGTCAACGGTTATGCGACCTCGGGACGCTCGTTTTATATAGGAATAAGCGCCAGATATTGATATGAGAGACCCCCACGGCTTTAGAGGAAGATACTTTACGCTCACAGCCATACAGGCTCTAAACGGCGAGATAGCGTTGCATGCACTGAAAAGCGCCTATCTCTCCCGTGCGGCCGTATACTATCTTTTTGAACAAAACGGATCGGACGATCCGCCCGACGGGGAGTTCGAGTGTCCATGCTCCAACAGGCTTCGAAGGGACAACTCCAAGCCCTGCCACTGCAACTGCCTCTTCAGACGCAGGGCGTGGCTCCTTTTTCACCTGAGCAAATTTTTCAGGCGAACGCTCTGCCGCTGCCGTAAAACGAAAACAGGACTTGCTCCACCCATCTTCTGACACAACTACTTTAGGCACCGTAAAGATCTATACGTATATATGCATATGAGCTGTTTACGCATACAGCGTAAAATTATCTCGGAATCTAAGATTTCGAAGCTTTAAGGGGTTGCAGGGCCGGTCAGGCCCTGCCAAATTGCGGGCTTTGCCCGGAATTTGCGTAACATCAGTTAGATAAAAGATATTCAAAAAGGAAAGCTATGTCTAAAAAATATAGAAGCTGGGTGACAGGTTTTGCAAGAATTGGTGAGCAGAGGGAGCTTAAAAAGGTGCTCGAGAGTTACTGGAGAGGCGAAGCCTCTTTCGACGAAGTGAATGAGGTCTCCGACACTCTCAAACGAAGACACTGGAACTATCAGAAAGATGCCGGTATTGATGCGGTTAGCACCAACGACTTCTCTCTATACGATCAGACTCTGGATATGGTAGAGACCCTGGGACTCGTTCCGAACAGGTTCAGGGACATAGAGGATAAAACTGCGAGATATTTCGCAATGGCGCGCGGCGACAAGACCCATACGGCTATGGAGATGACAAAGTGGTTCAATACAAACTACCACTATATAGTACCTGAGCTCTGCGAAGGCATGAGCTACAAGATAGATATCTCGAAGATAAGAGCGGAGTACGAAGCGGCTAAAAGCGAGGGGGTAGATCCCAAGATAAATATAATAGGGCCTCTGACCTTCCTTGCAAACGCAAGGAGAACTGACGGGTACAATCCCGATGCACTGACACTCTTTGCAGAGGTCCTACCCGCTTATGTGTCGCTTTTCGAAGAGCTTGACGCCCTCGGCGACTCGGTAACGATACAGGTAGAGGAGCCTATACTGGTTACGCAGAGGGCCGGCGAATTGTCTCTTTTGGTGAAAGATGCCTACAACAGACTGTGCAGTGCGGCCGAAAATAGCGATATCTATGTAGTGACATATTTCGACCATGCCAAAGAGGCTGTTACGCAGCTGGTTCAGACCCCGATCGAGGGGATAGGCCTGGACTTCGTACACGGCGGCGCGAATATGGAGATTCTCGATATCGTTGCCGAGAGCGGCAAAACCCTTATAGCCGGTGTAATAGACGGTAGAAACATATGGATAAGCGACATCGAGAGCAAACTCTCTCTGCTCAACGAGATTGCTGACAGGGTTCCGAAAGAGAGAATGGTCGTATCCACCTCCTGCTCGCTTCTGCATGTACCCTATACCCTGAAATATGAAAAGAGACTCGACGAAAAGATAAAATCCTGGCTGGCGTTCGGTGTGGAGAAGCTTGACGAGCTCTCTCTTTTGTGCAGGCTATTTTTCGACGGGGCCGATTCGCTCGATGCGCAGGAGGCTCTAAAATATGCGCACAACAGGGATGCTGTTGCGGACAGAAAGAGCTCTACACTCATTCACGACCCCGCGGTCGAAGAGAGGATGCGTAGGATAGATGAGCTCAAAAAGAGGAGGGAGGCGTACGAGAGTAGAATAGCCCTCCAACACGAAAGGTTCAACTACCCCCCTCTGTGCACCACGACGATAGGGAGCTTTCCGCAGACGCCTGAGGTGCGTGCTGTAAGGAGAGATTTCAAAAACGGCTCTATAGGTGAAGAGGAGTATGTCGAGAAGATGAAGGGCTTCATCAAAGAGTGTGTCGAGTTTCAGGAGAAAATAGGCCTGGAGGTGCTTGTACACGGCGAGTTCGAGCGTAACGATATGGTCGAATATTTCGGAGAGCAACTGCGTGGCATAGCGTTCAGCGAGAACGGCTGGGTTCAGAGCTACGGAAGCAGGTGTGTAAAACCGCCTATAATCTACGGAGATGTTAGCCGACCGGAACCGATGACACTCTTTTGGAGCGAATATGCGCAGAGTCTGACCGAAAAGCCGATGAAGGGGATGCTTACCGGACCTGTGACGATCCTTAACTGGTCGTTTGTACGTGACGATCAGCCCAGAAGCGAGACCTGCTACCAGATAGCCCTCGCAATAAGGGACGAGGTGGACGATCTTCAGAAAGCGGGCATAGGGATGATACAGGTAGATGAAGCGGCATTCAAAGAGGGGTATCCGCTAAGAGACTCCCAGAGACCTGCTTACGAGAAGTTCGCACTCGAAAGCTTCTGGATCTCCACGAACGTAGCGAAGCCGGATACCCAGATACACACACATATGTGCTACAGCGACTTCAACGACATCATCGATACCATAGAGGCGATGGATGCTGATGTCATATCGATAGAGACGGCGAGGAGCGGAAATGCGCTGCTGAAGGTCTTTAAAGAGCACTCCTACAAAAAGGAGGTCGGACCGGGTGTCTATGACATCCACTCACCGCGTATACCGAGTGTAGAGGAGATAGAGAGACAGATTCGTCTTCTTCTGGAGGTGCTTCCGGCAAGGCAGCTATGGATCAATCCCGACTGCGGTCTTAAGACCAGAAGATGGGAAGAGGTCAAGCCGAGCCTGAAAAATATGGTCGAAGCGGTAAAAAAGGTACGCGCATCACTATGATGCGCTACCCCTGCATGGACTTCAGCGCCTCGTCGAAGGCGTTGACCTTCTTCATCGCTTCGAGTGACAGGAGGTTGATCTCCTTGGTACTGAGGCTGTACTTCTGCATCATGGCGTTCATCTTCGCTATGTCGTTGTTCTCTATGATCCTGACCATGTTCAGAAGGGTGCCGTAGATGTTGTTGCCTTCGAAGAGCGCATTCTCTATCTCTTCGGATACGTGAAGGTGGTGCAGTATCTCCCTGGGCGGACGGTGGAAGATGAGGTGTATCAGAGAGAGCATTCCTACGAGGTATGCCGTCTCATGTTCCGATTTCGAAGCCCCCGGTTTTATAAGCTTCAGAAGTCCCACCATCAGCTCCGTCCTGTTTATGACCATAAGCACCAGAGGATGGTTGCCGTTCTGTCCCTGGCTCTCTTTGGCAAAGAGCATCACCAGAAGCCACTGCGAAAGTTGGTTTCGTCCCAACAGGGTGATCAGGTGCCTGATGGATGTTACGGTCTGGCGAAGAGAGAAAAAGGGTGAGTTTATAAAGCGCAGAAGCTGCAGCGTGATCGCATGTTCGCGCTCGAAAGCGGCGACCAGTTCATCGGTGGAGGCGTCGTTTCTGATAAGATTCCAGAGCATCAGGATCGAGCCTGTTTCCGCCCTGATCGGCTGCTCCTCCAAAATCTCCGGTTCGCTGAAAAAGTACCCCTGGAAAAAGTCGCACTCCATCCGCTCCATCTCTTTATGCGCACTTCTTGTCTCTATCTTCGAGCAGATCGTTTTTATACCGCGCTCTTTAGCGATTCCGACAGCTTCGCCTATCTGTCCCTCGTCCATCGCCTCATGGTCGATCTTTATATATGACACTATATCCAGAATATCCTCATCGTTGAGCACGGCGAGATCCCGTAGATCATTTAGTGCAAACGTATAGCCGTCCTCCCTGTATCTTTTGAGAGTCTGCAGAAGTTCCGGGTTCGTGAGGTCCTCTTCGAAGAGTGCGAATATGAGACGCTCTTTCGGAAGAGCCTCTATCAGTTTTCTGGTGATGAAAAGGGGTGTAATCTTTATAATACCCAGATGCGGACCTATTACATCTTCGACACCGATTACGTTTATCAGGTTGTTTATGGCGGTCGCTGTCATGACCGTTCCGCGGTCGAGATCCTCCGTTGGCTGCTTGCCCCTGAAGAGTATCTCGTAGGCGAATACGCGGTTGTTACGGTCTATGACCGGTTGTCTTGCAATATAGAAGGCATCCATATTCTCTCTTTCGTTGGTTTAGACGCTGAAACTACTCCCGATAAGATCGGACAAAATCCGCAATTCGTTCAATTCCGGTTCTGATTGTATCGATATCGGTAGCGAAACTGAAGCGGAAGTAACCGTCCGTTCCGAATCCGGCGCCGGGTACCACGGCGACGCCGGCATTTTCCAAAAGTGCCTTCGCGAACTTCATCGAGTCGGGTTCCACGGCTTTGTGGTTGACGAAAAGGTAGAAGGCGCCGTCCGGTTTTATGACCGAGAGCCCCTCTATTTCGTTGAAGAGCCGTACAGACTCTTCACATCTTGATTCAAACGCTCTTCTCATCATCTCTATATCTTCGTCCGCGCTTCCGTCGAGCCCTTTTATCGAGGCGATCTGCGTTATCGAGTTTATGTTTGAGGTGCTCTGGCTCTGGAGCTTCTTCATCGCCTTTACCAGCTCCCTGTCGGCGGCCGCACAGTATCCGAAACGCCACCCGGTCATAGCTACCGATTTGCTTAGGCCGTTTATCGTGACCGTCCTTTCGAACATATCGTCGCTAATCGATGCGGCGGCCGTGAATACGGTGCCGCCATAGACCAGCTTTTCATACATCTCGTCGCTGGCAACAAGAATGTCGGTACCTTTGAGTACATCCGCTATCGCTTCGAGCTCCTCTTTCGTATAGACGGCACCCGTGGGATTCGAAGGTGAAGTTAGAATCACCATTCTGCTCTTTTCTGTAATAGCGTCTTCAAGCTGTTTGGGCGTAATCTTGAAGCCGCTCTCGTCGTCTGTCTCGATAATCACCGGTTTTCCGCCCGAATATTTTACGAGTTCCGGGTAGGTAACCCAGTACGGAGCCGGAATTATCACTTCGTCTCCCGGGTTTACTGTGGCCTGAAAGAGGTTGAAAAGCGACTGTTTCGCACCGTTGCTGGCAATCACTTGATCGGTTGTATAGTTCAGGTTGTTATCGCGCTTCAGTTTTTCGACGATCGCCTCTTTGAGTTCCGGAATTCCGTCGACCGGTGTATATTTGGTAAAACCCTCCTCTATAGCGCGAATCGCGGCATCTTTGATTACTTTGGGAGTGTCGAAGTCGGGTTCACCTGCCGAAAAACCGAGAATATCTCTACCTTCTCTTTTGAGCTGCTGGGCCAGTGCCGTAATGGCCATAGTGAGAGATTCCGATAGTATCTGAATTCTGTCTGAGAGCATATGCGGGCCTTTTTTACTGTGATTTTATCAAATCATGCTTTAAGTATAGCTCTATTTCGGGATATCAGGTTATAATATCTCATGGACAGATTTATGGAAATTGCGCTGCAAGAGGCGGAAAAAGGGATAGACGCGGGTGAAGGCGGGCCGTTCGGAGCCGTCATAGTCAAAGATTCAAAAGTGATCGCGAAAGGCCACAACATGGTGGTCAAAACCAACGACCCGACCGCTCATGCGGAAATAGTGGCTATAAGAAGGGCATCGCAGAAGCTTGAAACGTTTCACCTCGAAGGGTGTGTAATGTATGTTACCGCGGAGCCCTGCCCCATGTGCTTCGCGGCGATACACTGGGCACATCTGGAAAAGGTGGTCTACTGCAACACCAAAGAGGAGTCGGCGGCCATCGGGTTCGACGACTCTTTGATTACCGATATTGCGGCCAAAAAAGTGAAAGATCCCGTAAAGTTCGAGCACCGGCCTTCTAATGCGTGCAAAAGAGTCTTTATGAAGTGGTATGAAGATCCAAACAAGATTCTGTATTAGACAATTCATGTTACGCAAATTCCGGGCAAAGCCCGCAATTCGGCAGGGGGTGAGCGGCCCTACAACCCCCTGAAGCTTCGAAATCCAAGATTTCGAGATGATTTTACGTATTTTGCGTAAAATCAGTTAGATCAGAGTTTCGGATCAGCTCTTGAT
>JALSXE010000435.1:0-7790 GCA_027072755.1 Campylobacterales bacterium
ATATTGCGATTTTTCTCTTTTTCATTTAATAATTATTATACACTTAATTCGATAAAATCAAGCCGATATTTTTCACAAGGGAAAGAAGTTGGCCTTGAAGATTGCAATCAACGGATACGGACGCATAGGGCGAAGTGTGGCCCGTATCGTCTCAAAGCGCGAAGATGTCGAGTTAGTTGCGATCAACGATCTCGCCGATCTTGAAACTGTCGAGTATCTTACGAGGTACGATTCGGTTCACGGTCCGCTCGACGAGGAGGTTGGATCGGAAGACGGCAGGCTCCTGATCGGCTCCAGGCGCATAGAGGTTTTTAGGGAGCCCGACCCGACCAGGCTCCGCTTCGCCGATGTCGGGGCCGATCTTGTTCTGGAGTGCAGCGGACGCTTTCTGCGAAGCGATATAGTCGAAACCCATATAAGGCACGGAGTGAAAAAGGTGATCATCTCCGCCCCGGCCGAAGATGATACTCCCACCTATGTTTTCGGTGTAAACGCGCACGAATATAGAGGTGAGCCCATAGTATCGAACGCCAGCTGCACGACAAACTGCCTGGGGCCCATAGCGCGCGTCATAGAGGAGGTCTACGGCATAGAGTCGGGGCTGATGACGACGATCCACGCATATACCGGCGGGCAGAGTCTTATCGACGGCGCGGCTTCGAAAGATATGCGCCGGTGCCGTGCCGCCGCCGTCAACATCGTCCCTACCACGACCCACGCCGCCGAGGCGATCTACAAGGTGCTTCCGTCTCTAAAAGGGAGGCTTCACGGCAGGAGCGTGCGCGTTCCGACCCCCGATGTTTCGCTTATGGACCTGAACCTGGTGCTGAAAAAGCACACGAATGCCGAGGAGGTTAATTTTCTCTTTATGGAGCGTGCCAAAGGAGATCTGAGGGGGATTTTGGGCATAGACGCAAACTTCGGTGTCAGCCAGGATTTCTGCGGCGACACCAGAAGCTGTATAGTAGCCGAAGATCTGACGCAGGTGATAGGCGGAAAGATGCTCAAAGTGATGGCGTGGTACGATAACGAATGGGGCTACGCCAACAGACTCGTGGAGATGGCTCTACACATTATGAGATGACAAAATTGAAGGAAGGAAACGTATGAAACTTTTGACGATAAAAGATCTCGAACTGGCCGGGAAAAAGGTCTTTATTAGATGCGACTTCAACGTACCGCTGGACGAATTCGGCAACATAACGGACGACAGGCGCATACGTGCCGCCCTGCAGACCATACGGTACTGCCTCGACCACGAGTGCGCGATAATATTGGCGAGCCATATGGGGCGCCCGAAAGGGGAGTTTAACGAGAAGTACTCCCTGAAGCCGGTTGCCAAGAGGCTGCAGTCGCTTCTTCATCAGGATGTGACCCTGGCGAAGGATGTAGTGGGTCCCGATGCGACCGCCAGAGCCAAAGAGCTCGGCAGCGGGGAGATTCTGCTTCTCGAGAATGTGAGGTTCGAGCCCGGAGAGACGAAAAACGATCCGGCCCTTGCCAAAAAGATGGCGTCGATGGCCGAGTTCTACATAAACGACGCATTCGGTGTGAGCCACCGTGCGCACGCCTCGGTAGAGGCGATAACCCACTACTTCGACAACCGCCACAAAGGGGCCGGGTTCCTGCTTCAGAAGGAGATAAAGTATTTCCACCGTCTGCTGAAGCGTCCTACACGCCCTTTTATGGCTATTGTGGGTGGGAGCAAGGTTTCCGGCAAGCTGGAGGCGCTGATAAATCTGCTGCCGAAAGTCGACAAGATGGTCATAGGCGGCGCCATGGCTTTTACGTTTTGGAAAGCCCGAGGATATGAGGTAGGCAAATCGCTTGTAGAAGACGATCTGCTGGACGATGCGCGCCACATAATGGATGAAGCCAAAAGACTCGGGGTCAAATTCTACCTTCCGGTCGATTTCGTGGTGGCACCGGAGTTCAGGGAGGATGCGCAGGTGAAGTATGTGACCTTCCAGGAGATTCCCTCCGACTGGATAGGACTCGATATAGGCCTTGCATCCACCCGTCTCTTCAGGGAGGCGCTCAGCGATGTGCAGACCATACTCTGGAACGGGCCGATGGGCGTTTATGAGATGGACAAGTTCGCGAGGGGGAGCTTCAAGCTGGCCAACTATGTCGCCGAGTCGTATGCGACCAAGATCATAGGCGGAGGCGACACGGCCGATCTTATCCAGCGTGTAGGTGTGGATGACGAGATGACATTCATATCGACCGGGGGCGGGGCGAGCCTCGAGCTTCTTGAGGGCAAGACGCTTCCGGGAATAGCCGCTCTTCAGGTGGATGGAGAAGAGGATGAGTAGCAAAATAGTCGCCGCCAACTTCAAGACCAATCATACGCGCCGCTCTACCGCGGAGTATGTGGCGTCCCTCGACGGGTTCATGGCCGAGAATGGTATCGGTATGCCCGTATATATCTTTCCTCCGGCCACCGCTCTCGACAGTTTTAAAACCGATAGCTCCATACGCATCGGGGCTCAGAACGCCTATCCGACGGTAAAAGGCTCTTTTACCGGAGAGATAGGGCTACAGCAGCTCGGAGAGTTCGGTATAGACACTGTGCTCATAGGCCATAGCGAACGGCGACATATACTCGGGGAGAGCCAGGAGTTCATCGCGAAGAAGTTCGCATGGTTCAAAGAGCAGGGTTTTACCATATTCTACTGTATAGGTGAACCGCTGGAAGTACGTGAGGCCGGAGACGAGGCGGTACGACGCTATCTTGTGGAGCAGTGCGAGGGAATAGACACCTCTTACGAAAATCTGATTATGGCGTACGAACCGGTCTGGGCGATCGGTACCGGAAAGACGGCGACACCGGAGCTCATAGAGAAGACGCACTCCATAGTGAAGGCTTTTGGCGAACGCCCGCTTCTTTACGGAGGAAGCGTAAAACCCTCCAATATTGCCGAAATATTGGCCGTACCCGGGTGCGACGGAGCGCTGATAGGAACTGCGAGCTGGGATATCTCGAGCATGCGGAGCATGCTGGAAATAGTTAACAGTGAAAAACTAAAAACTAAAAACTAAAAACTAAAAACTAAAAATTGGGGTGATCCGCTTTGCGGACTTTTATTGATGGGAGATAGAAACGGCAGTCTTTTGCGTAACAAGAGTTATAGTTTCGCTCTGAGGATTGTCAAACTTTGTCGTTGGCTTCAGGAAGAGAAACGCGAATATATACTTTGCAGGCAGCTTCTTAGAAGTGGGACGGCCATCGGTGCTTTAATATATGAAGCGGAGTTTGCCCAATCGAGGGCAGATTTTGCCAACAAACTGAATATCGCTCTCAAGGAGGCAAATGAAACTCTCTACTGGCTTATGCTTCTACACGACAGTGAGTATATTAATGATAAAATGTTCGAGAGTATTCGTCCGGATATAAAAGAGATATTGAAGCTTTTGGTATCGAGTATAAAAACGCTCAAAAATACAGGTTGAAAACCAAACATTAAATATGGAAGCGGCAAAGCCGCATCCTGAGTTTTTAGTTTTTAGTTTTTAACTTTTTAACTTTTCACCAAAGGATTTTTATGATAATGCAGGGAAAACGGGGCCTCATCGTCGGGGTCGCAAACAACAAGTCTATCGCTTACGGAATCGCCAAAGCGTGCCGTGAGCAGGGTGCGGAGCTCGCTTTTACGTATCTGAACGATGCGCTCAAAAAGAGGGTGGAGCCGATTGCGGCGGAGTTTGGAAGCGATATGGTATACCCGCTCGATGTGAGCAAGCCTGAAGAGTTCGAAGCCCTTGCGAAGAGCATTGAAGAGAGGTGGGGGACGTTCGACTTCGTCGTGCATGCCGTAGCCTTCGCTCCCAAAGAGGCTCTTAGCGAGCCGTTCGTACGGACTTCAAAAGAGGCGTTCGATGTAGCGATGGATGTATCGGTCTACAGTCTTATAGAGCTGAGCCGCCATATGCTGCCTATGCTCAATCCGGGGGCTTCGATTCTGACACTCAGCTATCTGGGGGCCGAAAAGTATATTCCGAACTATAACGTGATGGGTGTCGCAAAGGCCGCCCTCGAGGCTACGGTCCGCTACCTGGCTGTCGACCTGGGGTATCCGAACGGCATACGCGTAAATGCTATAAGCGCCGGTCCCATCAAGACGCTTGCGGCAAGTGGTATTGGCGACTTCAGGTTCATTATGAAGTGGAACGAGACCAACGCTCCACTCAGACGTAACATCACGATAGAGGAGGTGGGCAACAGCGCGATGTATCTTCTAAGCCCGCTCGCTTCAGGGGTGACTGGAGAGGTTCACTATGTGGATGCAGGCTATAATATCATGGGAATGGCGGCAGTCGACGAAGATGATGAAGGCAGAGCTATTTTGAGATGGGATAAGCAGAAATAGACGTATATAACCGAATGCTACGCAAATTTCCGGGCCGAGCCGGAAATTCGGCAGGGGTGAGAGGCCCTACAACCCCCTGAAGCTTCGAAATCGAAGATTTCGAGACGATTTTACGCTTTTTGCGCAAGCCATTCATGTTACGCAAATTCCGGGCCGAGCCCGTAATTTGGCAGGGCCTGGCCGGCCCTACAACCCCCTGAAGCTTCGAAATCGAAGATTTCGAGACGATTTTACGCTTTTTGCGTAAAACCGGTTACATAAGGTAATAAATACGCATAATAACTCCAATTTATGCTTAATAATGGTGGTTTAAGTTTACCGTATGATATAATGGCGCTTGCAAGCTAACAAAAAACCCCTAAGGAGTAGGAATGAAATTTGCAAAACTGAGCCTTGCGGCTGTTATGGCAATGGGTGTATCTGCATTCGCGGATGTTCAAAATATAAAAGTAACGGGTGATGCTAAGCTTTACTATAGCACTACCGATGCCAACAACGGAGATCTCTTCGATCAGAAAAGCTCTTCAGGTCAGGCCGCTCTCGATATAGCTGCCAGCGCAGATCTTGCGGACGGCGTAGCGGGTAAAATCGGCGTCACTATGCTCAATACGCTCGGTCTTGAAAACAACCTGGTAAGTTCTGTATGGGACGGCGGTCTCAGCAACCAGTGGTGGGTAAGCGAAGCGTGGCTGGCGAAGAAGATCGCCAATACCACTGTAAAGGTCGGTCGCCAGACTCTCGACACTCCCCTCGCGTTTACCGAAACATGGTCTATTGCGCAGAACACTTTCGACGCTGCCGTAGTTCTTAACAACGATATCCCGAATACCACGCTTGTAGCTGCATGGGTCGGTCGCGGTAACGGAACAAGCGCTACACCTACAATAGGAAACCCGAATTCTGCATCAGCGCCTATAGCATCTTTGGCCGGTGTGGTTAACAATGCTCAAGACGGTAGAGATCCGTTCGGAACCTATCAGAAAGACGGAGCTTATGCATTCGGAGCCGTAACTACTGCAATTCCGATGACAACCGCTCAGGGATGGTACTACAACGTTGAAAATGTCGCTACAGCTTACTGGCTGCAGGCTGACGTGGCTCTTGAAAACGAGCTCAAAGGTCTTACTCTCGGTGCGCAGTATGCAACTCTCAATCTTGATGCGGCAAATACTGACGACGGTTCTATCTGGGCTGTCAGAGTTGGTTATGCGATGGATAACGGCCTCTCTTTTGCCGGAGCGTACTCTTCAAGCGATAAATCTACTCTAGGTGCGGGATGGAATACCGCTACAACTACCGGAGCGTCTAAGATCTATACAGAGGCATGGTGGAATTATGGTTACGTAACATCAAGTGATGTAGATGCATATAAGCTTTCTGCGGAATATAATGCTGAAGATATTGCAGACTTTACTGTTGCGTATACAAGTACCGATGACGGTTCTTCCACAAAAAATCTGGATGAGTTTACAGTGACTGCAAGCAGATCTTACGGAAGTATTGACACATCGTTGGTCTACTTCAATACAAAGGCTGACGATCAAAACAATGGTGACAGCTATAACACTGTTCAAGTCTACCTGACTTACAACTTCTAATCGCTCTGCAAAGATACCTCCAGCCGCTTCCGCATCTGCGGGAGCGGCTTTTTTAATGCCCGAATTTCCATAAATTTGATACAATTGTCCCAAACGGCAAGGAGATCCTGATGCCAAAAAAGATTCTGTTTCTATCGATTCTCTCTATCCTGGCTTTCACATCGGAGTTCGTCACGCTCGAAGACGGTAGGGTTATAATGCTCAAAGATGACGGCAGGTACGAAGAGGTAACGCTCATCAACAAAAACGGCAAACAGATCGCTCTGAAAAAAGATGGAACATGGGAAGAGGTCTCACAGGAGGTTCCTGTCGTAGAGACGATAGGGAAAAAAACGACGCAAAATAGAGCCGCTTCGTCTGAGCTCGTAAAGAGTCTCATAGGCAGATGGGAGTCTAAAAACGGCGCTTTCGTATATGAGTTTCTCCCTGACGGCACGATGCGCATCAAACGTGACAACAGATGGAAAGGCACGACATACAGGGTAGATGAGGTCAATGAGAAAAAACGAAATATTGTCCTGAATATAGGGGAAGGCAGCAGACTCGGTTTCCTCTCTATAGGCGGTGAGCACAAAACCCTTCATATAGAGGAAGACAACAAGACGATGCACGACGAGAGCTACAGGGTCAAACACCTCAGGGATCTGGTACTGATAAAACGGTGATGAGACTCTTTGTTAAAAAGTTACTCTATATAGGCGGTATGCTTCTTCTTATCTCGCTTATCTCTTTTATAGCCATACATGCCGCACCCAACAGCTTTTTTGCGGCTGGAGAGCTCAACCCTAATATTACAAAAGAGTCCATAGAACATCTCAAAGCTATATACGGACTCGACAAGCCTCTTTGGGAGCAGTATCTGCGCTGGGTATGGGCTATGCTGCATCTAGATTTCGGACTCTCGTTTTCCAGCGGCAAGGAGGTGATCGACGAAATCGGCACGCGTATACCGATCACACTGACAATTAACGCCGTCTCTATGGTGTTGGTATTAGTAATAGCCCTGAAGCTTGGGATCCGTGCGGCTACAAGTAGCGGAACCCTACGAGACAGGGCGATAAAACAGCTCTCTCTGCTCAGTTTCGCGATGCCCTCTTTCTATCTGGCGCTAATTCTCATTCTTCTCTTCGGGTTGAAACTGGGATGGTTTCCTATTAGCGGTCTGCACAGTATCGAGCCGAAAGAGGGGGTGTGGAAACGGCTGGATGAAGCGTGGCATCTCGCAATTCCGATTTTCGTCATGGTTTTCGGGGGTATAGGGGGGCTTACGATGTATATACGCTCTTTGACACTGGAGATTTTAAAAAGCGACTACATATTCTTCGCGAAAGCCAGAGGCATAGATGACGCCACAATACGTAAAAGATTCATACTCCCCAACCTGATGCCTTCGGTCATAACGATTCTGGGCCTCTCTCTGCCCGGCCTCATAGGCGGAAGCGTCATCATCGAGTCTATTTTTTCGATAAACGGCATGGGACTGCTTTTTTATCAGTCTGCACTGAGCCGTGACTATCCGGTGATAATGGGCATATTGATCATTACGGCATTCTTGACGCTGCTGGGCAACGTACTGGCCGATCTCGCTCTTTGGAGACTTAACCCCTATGCGAAGAGAGAGTCATGAAAACTAAAAACTAATAGTTAAAACTAAAAGTTTGGGAGCGCCACACAGTGGCTCTATTTTTCAAAAATCCACCTTGCCTGTGAGCAAAATTGCAGCATCAAAGATTGAGGTATTTAGTTGGTGCGGTAATAAATGTGATAGAAGGCCGCAAAGCGGCCATCCTGAATTTTTAGTTTTTAGTTTATAGTTTTTAAC
>JALSXE010000436.1:0-1952 GCA_027072755.1 Campylobacterales bacterium
AACGGTGTGAAAAAGTTTAGATTCGATACAGAAACAGGGAGCTGAAAAGCTGTTATGTTTAAAAAATAAACAGTTCTGAAAATTGAGAGAGAATAATTTTACAAATAAGTATCCGTTTGCAAAAATAATGGTAGACTTGTCCAATAAAAATCATAAGGAGTTATGATGGCTCAAAGAGCGATACGTGAGTATGACGGCAAAGCCATTTTCGCAAAGCACTGGAATGACTATTTCAGCGGCTTTCACTACAGTTTCAAGTCGGTTCTTGTAACCAGTGCGGACGAGCTTCGCGAAAAGGCCAAAGAGCACGGTTTCGAGTGGCTCAATCAGGAGTCGCTTGTCGTCAAACCGGACATGCTTTTCGAAAAAAAAAAAAAAAACGGTCTTGTTCTCTTCAAAGTAGAGAAGCCGGGTGACGTCACACTTGAAGATGCGGCCAAGTGGATCGAAGAGAAGCAGAGCCACGAGGTGACTCTTCTTAGCGGACAGAAAGGGATGCTCACACACTTCATAGTCGAGCCGTTCACTCCGCATACACAGGAGCAGGAGTACTACATCTCCGCTACGGTCGTCGACAACGACGATGTACTCTATATGTCTGCCGAAGGCGGCATGGAGGTAGAAGAGGGATGGGAAGAGAAGGTAAACGAAGTTCGCATTCCGATCAATATGAGTGACGACGAAATGGAGAGGGCCGTCAGAGCAAACGTTCCCGCCGGGATCCCGGACGAGGCAAAAGAGAGATTCGGATCTTTCGCCATCCAGTTTTTCAAGTTTTACCGAGACCTTAACTTCGCCTATCTTGAGATTAACCCGATAGTTATGATCGGAAACGATATGCACATTCTCGATCTTGTCGCAAGGCTCGACGATACGGCTGGATTTATGATGAAAGATAAATGGGGCGATATCGAGTTCCCGACACCGTTCGGTATGGAAGATATGTCTCCCGAGGAGAAGGCTATTGCGGAGGCTGATGCTAAATCGGGAGCTTCCCTCAAACTTACCATTCTCAATCCGGAAGGACGCATCTGGACGATGGTCGCAGGCGGCGGCGCTTCTGTTGTCTATGCTGACACCATTGCGGATCTCGCGGGTGTAAAAGATCTCGCAAACTACGGCGAATACTCAGGCGGACCGACAGAGAGCGAGACACAGTTCTATGCGGAAACGATATTCGATCTGATGACAAGATACGAAGATCCGCGCGGAAAGATCCTTATTATCGGCGGTGCTATAGCCAACTTCACCGATGTCGCCAAAACATTTACAGGTATCATAAAAGCGCTCAACAAATATGCCGACAAGCTCAAAGAGCACAACACCAAGATATATGTTCGACGCGGCGGACCGAACTATGAAAAGGGTCTAAGGGATATAAAAGAGGCGGCCGAAAAACTGGGCCTCTATATGGAAGTGTACGGACCGGATACTCACCTAACCGATATCGTACGCATGGCACTTGAGAAATAAGGGAGTATGAAGATGAGCAGCAGACTTTTTACAAAAGATACACAGGCTATATTCTGGAACAACAACAAGAGCGCAATACAGCGTATGCTTGACTACGACTACGTAATCGGACGCGAAAAGCCGTCGGTAGCGGCGATAGTGGCTCCGACAAGTTCCAGCAAGTTCGAAAAGTTCTTCTACGGGCCGGACGAGATTATGGTTCCGCTCTATAGAAACACTGCCGATGCCGTAAGCGAGCATAAAAATGCGGATGTTCTTCTGAACTTCGCATCGTTCCGTACGGCATACGATGTATCTATGGAAGCGATCAATATGGGTGACCAGTTCAAGACCATTATGGTTACGGCCGAGGGTATTCCTGAAAGGCTTGCGCGAAAGATGAACCAGGCGGCCAGGGACAACGGTATCCTGATCATCGGACCGGCAACTGTAGGAGCCATAACTCCGGGAGCCTTCAAGATAGCCAATATAGGCGGAAC
>JALSXE010000437.1:0-1948 GCA_027072755.1 Campylobacterales bacterium
GATCGGGGCCCTGACGCGCGGAGAGCACGCAAACCTGCTTATAACGCATGAGGGCGCCGAGATTCTCAAAGGTAAAAAGAGTGTCGATATAAAGCCCTCGAGAATGGAGACAAAGAGGCGCACCGGAGCCAAAAAGCGCAAAGAGATACTGCCGGCCGGATGCGACATGGAGATATTCGATGAACTCAGAAAGCTAAGAAGAGAGATAGCCGACGAAAAGGGTGTGCCGGCCTATATGGTCTTTAGCGACAAAACCCTTCTGCAGATGGCTGAAGTGCTGCCGCAAAACGAAGAGCAGATGCTCGAGATAAACGGAATCGCCGAGGTGAAGATGGAGCGCTTCGCAGAGCCGTTTTTGAAGCTCTGCCGCAAGCTCGCCGACAGGGCCTGTGCAGGTTGAGCGAAGCGGCGGGGGTGCTTTTTATGGTATAGTTTTGTAGGAACCGACTTCAAGCTCAAACCGAGGTTACAGAGAAAGCGTAACGCTCTCTTGAAATCTGCGATTTCAAAGCTTCAGGGGGTTGTAGGGACTTCAGTCCCTGCCCTTTTGCGGGCTTGAGGTTGCAGGGAGGGCTGCGATCGCTTTCCCAGCGTCGCACTATTGTGCGGAGCCGTCTTGAAATCTGCGATTTCAAAGCTTCAGGGGGTTGTAGGGACTTCAGTCCCTGCCCTTTTGCGGGCTTGTGGTTGCAGGGAGGGCTGCGATCGCTTTCCCGGCGTCGCACTATTGTGCGGGGCCGTCTTGAAATCTGCGATTTCAAAGCTTTAGGGGGTTGTAGGGACTTCAGTCCCTGCCCTTTTGCGGGCTTTGCCCGCAAAAGGAGTAACATAAATGAAATAAGGAGAAAAGAATGGAGTATCGTTATATAGGCCGTAGCGGCCTGCGGGTAACGCCGCTTTGCATGGGGACCATGACGTTCGGCTCTTTCTGCGACAAGAAAAAGTCGTTCGCGATAATGGACAAAGCGTACGATCGCGGTATCAACTTTTTCGATACGGCCGAACTCTATCCGGTACCTCCCAGAAGTTCGTGGGCCGGTACGACAGAGGAGATCGTAGGTGAGTGGATGTCCGGCAAACCTCGTGACTCCATCATTTTGGCCACCAAGGTTGCGGGTGCCGCAAGCGGATGGTTCGTACCTCCCATACGCCACGGAATGACGGCGATAGACCGTTTTCATATAGAGAGGGCCGTCGAGGGGAGTCTAAAAAGGCTAAAGACGGACTATATCGATCTGTACCAGATGCACTGGCCCGACAGCGTGGTGCCGATAGAGGAGAGCCTGGAAGCGTTCGACAGGCTCGTTCAAAGCGGCAAGGTGCGGTACATAGGAACCTCGAACGATACCGCATACGGCCTTACCAAAGCGAACGAGACCAGCCGTTACAGGGGTCTTGCCCGTTTCGAGTCGATTCAGAACAACTTTTCGCTTCTGAATCGCCGTTTTATGGATGAGCTTGCGGAGGTCTGCCGCAAAGAGAAGATATCGCTGCTGCCGTACGCTCCGCTTGCCGGCGGGGTGCTGAGCGGCAAATATAACGGTGAGTTCTACCCTCCGGGCGCGCGCTTTACGAAATACCTGGAAGACAAAAACCCCAGAGTAAGAGCCCAGGCTCAGAGGTATCTAAACGAAAAAACACTCGAAGCTACGGCTCTATATCTGGAGATTGCACAGGCGGCGGGCATGAGTCTGACCACACTCGCCGTCGCGTGGAGTATGAACCACGACTTCGTCGCCTCCTCCATCATCGGTGCGACCGACGAGAGTCAGCTCGACGAGACGCTCGCCGCACTCGATGTGACTCTCGACGACGATATATTGAAAGCCTGCGACAGCGTTCACCGGGCGGTTTTGTATCCGATGGGCTGAATCTTGTATAGATAGTTGAAGGAGTCGGCATAAAGATCAGGTTTGTATGCGACGTTCATCTTTCGAAAGTCGCGAAG
>JALSXE010000438.1:0-7707 GCA_027072755.1 Campylobacterales bacterium
GTGTTTGTACGTCCGCTTTTTCGGGCGGCTTTCGTTCGACTCGCTCCTACAGGTCCCGCTGCGGTGACGACCGAACAGTCGTTCCTTTTTATTGGGGTTTCGTATAAGAGTTGCGCATAAGTTGCAAAAACTCATCCTCGCACAGAGGCCTGCTATAGAGATAGCCCTGGTAGAGAATGGATGGGTCGAGCTCTTTGAGCCTCTCTCTCTGCTCCCTGCTCTCCACCCCCTCGGCTATAACGGCATATCCGAACTGTCTCGCGATATCCAGAATAGCTTTTACAAGTGCGATATCGTCCTCATCTTTGAGAATATCTCTTATGAACGACTTGTCAATCTTGATAGTCTCGAACTGGAATCTCTTCAGATACGACAACGATGAGTAACCGGTCCCGAAATCGTCTATCATGAACTCTATACCTCCGGTTTTGAAACGTCCTATCAGCTCTTTCGCCCGCTCGCTATCTTCGATGAGTACGCTCTCTGTTATCTCGAATCTTATCTTCGACGGATCGGCACCGCTCCTGTCGATAATCTCCGAAACACGTTCGAAAAAACCGTTGTAGCGGAGCTGTTTCGCACTTATGTTGAGGCTTATGTACGACGGAATACTCTCCTGTTGCGACTCCCATTTTTTAAGGCTCCGGCATACGCTCTCTATAACCCATACACCGATCTGATGTATGAGCTGCGACTCCTCGGCGACCGGAATCAACTCCGAGGGCATTATCGTCATACCGCTCGGATGCTCCCACCTCAAAAGCGCTTCGGCTCCGACAATTTCGTTGGATGAAACCGATACGATAGGCTGGAAATAGAGCTTCAGCTCATCCCTGTCTATCGCATGCCGCAACTCCTTCTCCATACGGATACTCTTTTTGAGTTGCTCATCCATGAAATCCTCATAGAAACTGGTCACCCCTCTACCAAGCTTTTTGGCATGATACATCGCGATATCGGCACATCTGAGCACCTCATCGAGCGATTCGCCCCTTTTACCGATCATCACCGCACCGATGCTGGTAGAGACATGGAGCCTATGCTTTCCTATTTCGAACTGCTCGGCAAGGGCTTTGTGAATCTTCTGGCCGACCAGAAGGGTGTGGTTGACACTCTCTGTAAGATCTTCGCTTATCATCGGAAGAAAAATGATAAACTCGTCACCGCCGAGACGGCAGACCGTGTCGCTTTTGCGCAGAACCCTAAGAAGCCTTCTGGCACTCTCTTTGAGCAGTTCGTCGCCCACATTGTGGCCGTAGGTGTCGTTTATATGTTTGAAACGATCCAGGTCCAGAAAAAGGAGTGCGGAGTAGTGCCCCTTTCTGCCGGCCTGCGCTATCTGGGAGTCGAACCTGTCACCAAGGAGCTTTCTATTCGGAAGGGAGGTCAGTGAGTCGTGGTAGGCCAGAAACTCCGCTTTTTCGAACGCCTCGTGCTCCTGTGTCTTGTCTTCGACCGCACCTATCGCCCCCTCGAGGTTCCTATCCGAGTCGAACATCGGAGCTATTGTGGCACTTACCCATATCTCCTTGCCGCTCAACATGCTTGTATAGGGGCCCTCATACCTGAGTGTACGCTTTTCGCGCAGAACCTCTTTCAGGATCTCGAGCAGTTTTCTATCTCTCATGCCGTTTAGATCCAAACCTATCACCTGCTCTTTTGTGACACCGAGCAGGTCCGTAAATGCGCGGTTGCAATCGACTATCTTCAACTCTCTGTCATAACTGAATATTCCGGCCGGGGTCTGTTCCAGAACCATTCTCATTCTGTTTTGAAGGCGCGTCAGCTCAGAATGCTGCCTCATCCCCTTACGCATGACGGATTCGATCTGCCTGATGCTCATGAGCAGCAGGGCCCCGTAGAGCAGAATGGCGGTCGTAAGACCGATATGTAAAAGATCGCCCTCCATAAACACCCTAAAAGAGAGGGGAACCAGCAAAAGATATACGTATATCTCCGCTACCGGCCTGTCTATTGCGAGATTTACGGCGCTCGCCGATGCGAGAAGAAGAATGAAAAATATCAGCAGCATCTGATAGATAGTATCGCTCTGCGGAAAGAAGAAGAGTGCCGCGAAGCCCCACAGCAGCGCCATCAGAAACGCCTCTTTGCGGAAAGAGGAGTAACCCTCGTCGAGTGGCTTCAGCATACTCTGACAACCTTTTCGAACCTTCAGCAGGCGCAGCAGGCTCAAGGCGGCTACACAGATATACCACCCGCCTATAAGAAAAGGGTTTGTGAAAGGGAGATAGAGCACGAGAATCACCGTCGCCAGCACCATAACGGCGCTCATCGTTATCGGAGCTTTTCTGCAGAGCATCTCGAGCAGATGCTCACGCAAAAATAGGTGCAGAATCTGCTCCTGCGGCATCAGTTTGCCCCATATACTCCGCGCACCATCCCTCAATCTGTCAAACATTACGCTCCCGTCACTCCGTAAGCGGCTCTTTGCACCCTTTACGCCCTCTCATGCTTTCCATTATATGGCGGGCTATCGCGTACCCGTGATTCAGCCCCAGGGCGATGGAGCCGCCGGACTCCTGTGTTATGTCTCCAGCCACATATAGACCGGGCACATCCGTCATATAGTTTTCGTCATGCACCGGCCTGCCCTCTTCAACACGAATGCCGGAGCCCTGCAAAAAGGCACTCGGCGTCGTCCCGCCTATCGCATATATTACACGGTCGAAAGTCTCGGGCTCCCTCTCGGCAAAGATCACCCTGACCCTCCCGCCGTCATCTTCGAGGGCCTCTATATTCACCCCGAGATAGGGCTTCACCTCTCCGTGGGCGATAGCGTTCGCTATTGCGCTCTGATTGGTGGGGTTGGCGCGTCTGAAGGTTTCTCGCCTGTAGCAGATCGTCACGTCGTTCTTCTCTGCCAGGTCCACCGCATACTCCACGGCCGAGTCGCCGCCGCCCACAACCAGTATCTTCTCCCCCTCACCGCACTCATCAAGAGTGTAGTTGACCCTCTTTTTGATCGACGGGGGTATCTTGTAGTCAGGCTTGTTCGGCTTACCCATGCGGCCTATAGTCACCACCACATAGCGCGCCTTTACGCTTCCTCCCGGTATCATCACATCGAATATATCGCCGTTTTTTACGATCTTTTGAACCTCGGTATGCGTACGGAGCTCTACCGAATGGTGCGCTATGATCTCGTCGAAAAAGTCCAGAGTGCTCTCTTTGGTCCCGTCGACGAAGTAGATGTTGCCGTCGAGCTCCACCTTTTGGCCTTTCCAATCTTTGTCGACACGCTTGTTCTCTTTATAATATTTTCGTATCGTGGCGTTGTGGTTCTGATCTTTCTCCAAAAGCACGATATCGCGGATTCCGAGTATGTAGCTCTCCACCGCCGTGGCGATTCCGGCGGGACCCGCACCTATGATTACCAGATTGTGTATCTTTTCCATCTCGATCTCCGTTTGAACTATTTGCATCGATTATACTAAAAGCGGGCGGAAAAATAAAATCAGAGCTTTACTACCGTCGCTCCGAAGCCACCCATGTGCTGCGGCGCGTCATGAAAAGATTTCACACTCGGGTGCCCTTTTAGAAACGTTCTTACCGCATGGGCCAGCTTCCCCGTGCCTATTCCGTGATATACCAGAACCTCGTCGAAGCCTGCAAGGAGGGCATCGGAGATGAACCTGT
Source organism: Campylobacterales bacterium (assembly GCA_027072755.1). GTDB lineage: Bacteria > Campylobacterota > Campylobacteria > Campylobacterales > Hydrogenimonadaceae > Hydrogenimonas. The sequence goes on from JALSXE010000438.1 coordinate 3,658, forward strand.
CGAGCCTATCGACCGCCTCTTCGGCCCTAAGCCCGTGAAGATCGAGCTTCACTCCGGCCGTCGCCGCACTCCGCTCGAGCGACACCGTACTCTTCGGTTTCGAGACCGAAGGCGGCGGGTTGCCCGATCTCTTCAGCTCCGCTACCGGAACGCGCAGTTTTATCCCATCCACCTCTATCGTCGCCTCCCTGCCCCTGATAGAGATGATCACACCTCTGCTCTTTCGGTACTTCACCCTGTCGCCGACCTCGAACCTCTCCACCCTCTTTTTCGGCTCGATTTTCGCTCTCTGCACACTCTTGTGCGCGCGGCTCAGCTGCCGGTGGATCGCCCTCTCATCTTTGAGTTTCAGAGCCTCCCTGGCCTCTCTAACCGCCTCGTCGTAAATCTTTTCGAGTTCGCGCTTCTTCGCCAAAAGCTCCGACTCCATCGAGTCGTTCAGCTCTCTGTATCGCTCTTTTTGCCGCTCGAGCTCCTCTATCTTTCGCTCCAGCTCCTCCCTCTTCTTGCGTAGCTCCCTCTCCAGGGTGCTCGAGCGCTCTATAAGCTCGTTGAGCCTCTCTTTGTCCTCTCCATACTCTACCTTCGCCAGCTTCACTATATTTTTCGGCACCCCGTACCTCTCGGCCGTCTCGAAAGCGTAGCTCTTTCCGATGATACCCTGCAAAAACGTGTAGGTAGGCACTCTGTTCTTCTCGTCGTAGAGAGCCGCAGCCAGCTCTACACGCTCATCGCCCGCCATCATCGCCGCAAGCCGTTTGTGGTGAGTTGTGACCACTATCTTGATCCTGCGTTTTATCAGCTCCTCTATCATCACCTTGAAGAGGCTGGCCGCTTCGTCGCTGTCGGTTCCGAGTTCTATCTCGTCGACTCCTACAAGCACGTCGTTCTGGCCGAAAAGACGTGAAAACTGGCGCATACGGCCGGCAAAGGTCGATATGTCGTTCTTTACACTCTGCGGATCCTCTATTATCGCCTCGATCCGGCGGAAACTCCCTATTCTGCTCCTATGGCGGTCGCACCTCATCGGAAGCAGATGCTTGGCCAGCCATGCGGAGGCGAGGATGGACTTCAGAAGCATCGTCTTACCGCCGGCGTTGACACCGGTGATCATCAACACCGGTTTGTCGAAATCTATGCTCACCGGCTTCGGATGAGAGAGCGCCGGGTGTACGAAATCTTTCAATATTATCGAATCGGAGCGGTCCGGCAGCATAAAGACCAGATCCTCCATCCGGGCCATCTCGACCCTCACCCGGTAGTGGTCGAAGCGGTCGAAGGCGCGGTCGATAAAGCGGAAAAACTTCACCCATCCGGCCATTACGGCTCCCGTCTTTTTCGCTATTTCATAATAGAGCTCCTCGAGCCTTCCGGCGATACCCGACTCCTTCTCTTTGAGTTTGCCGATCGCTTCGGGCAGCACATAGAAATAGCCCGCCGAAGTTCGACCGATTATGGTTCCCTTCAGGACATGGTTGAAACCGCCTCTTAGAAGCAGAGCCTCTTCATCGTTTATATAGTGAACCTGCCTGTCGACCAGATACGGAGCCAGTTTGGCGCTGCCGAGCAGTCTCGCAAGGGTCTGCCTTATCGCCTCTTTGTTCTGCTTCAGGGCGCTTTTTAGCGACGCAAGGCGCTCGTCTACACTCTCAAGAAGATCTCCGCTCTCATCGAACATCGCTTCGATTGCGGCTATTTCGTCGGGAATCTCGATACTCTCCAGCCACTCTCCAACCTCGCCCTCCATCTTGAGGCTTTTAAGGTAGATGAAGTAGCGTACTATCTTGACCGCCTCGAAAATCTCCTTAAGCCCGGGCACTCCATGTTTTGTCAGACGCATCCAGAGGTCGTCGAGCACTTCTACCTTCGGCGGCGCCTTGAACTCGACGTTTTCGAGAGCCTTCACAAACCTGTAGTGCAGATCTCTGTCCCCCTCCATGTAGATAGGTTTGGGCCGTGCGAATAGTTCCCTTAAACGTCCTACGTACTCTTCGAGATCGAGCTGCTTGACGATTACCGATTCATCCGATCTCTTTTCCGAAAGCACCCGCTCCACTACTTCAGTCCCCTGATCTGGTAGGTGATGTCGCCCGCTCCGAACGCCACTACGAGTCCGTCGTCGAAAGCTCTGATCGTGTCGCCGTGTCTGTCGACTATCTTTACACTCCCATCATCTCTCGCTACGCGCTCCCCCATAATCGGGTCGTAACCGCCGAACGCTCCGCGCAGGTCGATCGGTATCTCCACTTCGCCCGCGGCCCATATGGGCAGAATCACCAGTTCGTCAACACCTTCGAAAGAGTCGACGAACCCCTGCAGGTTGTCGATGGTGCGGCTGTATTTATGCGGCTGCCAGATAGCCCTGATTTTTGAAAAACCAAGCATATCGGCATACGTTCCGAGCGCCCTCATCGTCGCTCTTATCTCCGTCGGGTGGTGACCGTAGTCATCTATTACGACGAATCCGGGCCTCTTCTCTATTATGTCGAAGCGCTTCTTTATTCCCCTGTATTTTTTCAGATTCTCCCTTATCGCCTCTATGTCGATGCCGGCGCTCGACGCCGCCAGTATCGCAAGAGAAGCGTCCAGTGCAATATGCTCCCCGATTCCGAAGACTTCGAACAGGCCCATACCGTCCAGCCTGAAACGTGTAAACGGCTCACCGTCCACGAGCCGGTACTCGACCTCGCCTATCTGGCGACTCGGGTAGAGCCTGACCGCTTCGAGTTCGAGCTTCGACAAAAAAGGATCTTCACCGTTTACCACTCTTATCTCTGCCAGGCGCAGAAACTCTTCGTACGCCGCATGAAAGCGCTCGAGATCGTAATCGTAATACTCCATATGCTCAGGTTCGACATTTGTGACTACAGCCATGTACGGGTTGCAGTTCAGAAAACTTGCATCGCTCTCGTCCGCTTCGAAGACCACCTCCGCACTATCGCATGTACGGACGTTGGAGCAGAAAGTCTTCGAGATGGCCCCTATGACTGCATTGCTCTGCGGCATAAGCTCAGCCAGCATCGCCGAAGTTGTGCTTTTGCCGTGTGCTCCGCCCACCGCATAGACCCTTTTGTCCCGCAGAATGAACTTCAGCGCCTCTTTCCTTGCATAGAGAGGCACCCCCATCTCTTTTGCGCGGATATACTCCGGGTTGTTCTTTCTTACCGCTGCGGAGTGTATGACCATATCGGCACCTTCGACGGCATCGCCGTGGTGGGGAATCGTTATCTTCGCACCGAACTTGAGCGCCAGCTCGTCGGTAATTTCGCTCTGGCGCAGATCCGACCCGCTTATCGCATGGCCCTCCCCGGCCATGAATTTTGCGAGGGCCGATATCCCTATACCTCCGATACCTATGAAATGTATTCTCACCTTTTTAGCGTCTCCAGCTCTTTGAGCGCCTCTTCAAGAACCCCGGCCTTCTCTTTCATAAACCCATCCAGCGAAGGTTTGAAGTTCGTAAGAAAGAAGCCGTATCTCTCGCTCTCGTTCGGATTTTCCACATCCACCAGCTCATCTATGAAGTCGTCGAAGGGTATCTTCGAAGCGGCGGCGGCTATATGGGGCATCATGGCTTCGCTCAGAGTCTCGTCGCCGGCGGTGTGGTGGATGATGAGAAATATCTCTTTTGCCCCTTTGAAGTCGTTTTCGCTGTAGCGCTCTATGCCGTGCTCGTATATCCCCCTGACCGTGTAGAGATCGCTTCTGTCCGAAAGGTCGAAGAGGGATCCGGCAGCAAGCTTGTCGGCGAGGCGGTCGAAAACCGTCTGGAGTATCTCGGTATATACTCGGTTCAGCCTCTCTGCCGGCAGGTCCAGCATTACCGCTGTGTCGAGAACCTCGTACATTCCGGCCACATCCTTCGCTTTTACGGCCGCCTCTTCCCTCTGGGTCAGATCGAGCATGAACTGCGGGTTGTTTTTCAGATCTTCGAATTCACTCTTTTGCATTTTCGTTCCTGTTGTTGAATTGTTTCATTATAATTATACGGATTCCGGGCAAAGCCCGCAATCCGGCAGGGACTAAAGTCCCTACAACCCCCTAAAGCTT
>JALSXE010000439.1:0-7688 GCA_027072755.1 Campylobacterales bacterium
CCATTTTCACAAACAGTGCGGGTATTCTGGTCTCACGCATTTTCGGCTTTGACCGCGACCTGCTCACCGCATCGGTTCTCGGGGCGAACATATATTCGGACATCTTTTTCGTAGCGTTCAAACTCCCCAATCTCTTCAGACGGATCTTCGCCGAGGGTGCGTTTGTACAGAGTTTTTTGCCTTCGTTCATAGCATCGAAGAACAGAAGCGTTTTCGCCGTCGCCGTACTGATCCGTTTCTTTCTCTTTCTTATGGGCGTCTCGTTGCTCGTCACCCTCTTCAGTGAAGAGATAACGAAGGTCATTGCACTCGGTTTCAGCGACGAAGCGGTTGCGGCGGCGGCGCCGCTGGTGGCGATAAATTTCTACTATCTCGATCTCATTTTTCTCGTAACGTTTCTGTCCGCGCTTCTGCAGTATAAGGAGCACTTCGCCACAACGGCCTTCTCTACCGCTCTTTTGAACATCTCGATGATAACGGCACTTCTGTTTTTCCGCCGTGACGACCCTCAGACTATCGTTTATGCGTTGAGCATTTCTGTTCTGATAGGCGGAGTCCTCCAACTGGCGATCCATCTATGGATAGCGGGGCGGAAAGGGTTTTGCAGGATGCTTGCCGGAGGGTTTGCCTATCTTGGAAAAAAGAGAGTCGAGAGACAAAAAGAGCTCAAGCGGTTCAGCGGTAGATTTTTCCCGTCGGTCCTGGGAAACTCGACGGCGCAGCTATCATCTTTTATCGATACATGGCTCGCCTCATTTCTTGTAAGCGGATCCATAAGCTACCTTTTCTACGCCAACCGCCTTTTTCAGCTTCCGCTCGCACTCTTTGCTACGGCCGCTTCTGTCGCACTCTTTCCGACCGTCAGCAAGCTTCTGAAAAGAGGGCTCATCGAAGAGGCCAAAGCAGAGTCCAAGAGGGTTTTTTGGCTGCTGGTGGGACTGCTTGGAGGAGCGACCGCCGTCGGCGTCGTTCTATCTTATGAGATAGTGCAACTCCTTTTTGAAAGAGGTGAGTTCGACGCAACCGATACGCAAAACACCTCTGCCGTGCTCGTGATGTATCTTGCCGGACTCGTTCCCTTCGGCCTGGCCAAGCTCTTCTCTCTCTGGCTCTACGCCTCCCATCGCCAGGCGGAAGCTGCGAAGATCGCAGCGAAATCGTTAGGTTTCAACATTCTCTTTTCTCTGCTTCTAATAGCCCCCATGGAGGCTCCGGGCCTTGCGCTGGCCAGCAGTTTGAGCGGTTGGATACTCCTCTTCTTTACGCTCAAAGCGATCGGAAGAGATATCTTTTTGGATATAATGCGCTCAAAATATGCACCCCTGTCGCTCGTTTTCATCACTGTATGTGCGCTTTTCGCATGGGGTATCAAGGTGGTAGTCGATGCTTATTTATGATTCTGTCCGGAAGTGCAAACTCCCTCTCGAACCGTTGCGCGACAACGAGGTACGCATCTATCTCTGCGGCCCTACGGTATACGACGATGCGCATCTGGGACACGCCAGAAGCGCTATAGCTTTCGATCTGCTCAGGCGTACCCTCGTGGCGTTGGGTTATCGTGTACTTTTTGCCAGAAATATAACAGACATAGACGACAAGATAATAAAGAGGTCACTCGAAAGCGGAGAACCGATAGAGACCATAACAAAGAGATATACGGAGCGTTATCTCGAAGATATGGAGGCGCTCGGAGTTCTGGATGCCGATATCTCTCCGAAGGCTACCGAATCCATAGGCCATATCGTAGAGATGATTTCCAAGCTGCTCGAAAACGGATGCGCATACAGGGGAGAGGACGGAACGGTCTGGTTCGACACTACAAAGGACAAAGAGTACTGCTCACTCTCGCACAGGTGTGCGGACGAAGAGGAGAGCCGGTCGAGAATCGAACATGAAGAAGGTAAACGCCATCCGCGCGATTTCGCGCTCTGGAAGGCGTGCAAGGAGCATGATATCTGTTACGACTCCCCGTTCGGGCGCGGCCGTCCGGGGTGGCACATAGAGTGCTCCGCCATGATAGACGCATTTGTCGCCTACAGGGATGAACCGTACGAGATAGATATACACGGCGGCGGAGCCGACCTCTTTTTCCCGCACCACGAAAACGAAGCGGCGCAGACCCGCTGCGCCGCACATAGGAGGCTGGCCAAATACTGGATGCACAACGGATTCGTAAATATCGACGGCGAGAAGATGAGCAAGAGCCTGGGAAACAGCTTCTACATTAAGGATGCCCTGAAGGTGTACGACGGGGAGGTATTGAGGTTCTACCTGCTCGGAACCCACTACCGCGCCAACTTCAACTTCAACGAAGAGGATCTTCTATCGAGCAAAAAGCGGCTCGACAGACTCTACAGACTCAAAAAGCGGATTTACGGCACAAAAGCGGGCGAAGCCGACTCCGTTTTCCAAAAAGAGCTGCTCGACGCCCTTAGTGACGATCTAAACATATCCGCGGCACTGGCTGTCGTGGACGAGATGGTGGCGCACTCCAACGAACATCTCGACGCGAATCCGAAAGATAAGGCTTTCAAACGTGAAATCGCCGCAAATATCGAGTGGCTCGGAGAGCTTCTCGGTATCGGCCGCAAGGATGCTTACGACTATTTCCGCATAGGTATGAGCGAAGAGGAGATAGAGAGGATCGAGGAGCTGGTGCGCGAACGTGCCGAAGCGAAGAAGAGAAAAGATTTCGAAAAAGCGGATGCTATAAGATCTGAACTGGCCCGGCTCGGCATACAGCTTATGGATACGCCCGACAAGACTGTTTGGGAGAAGTCGGAATAGCCGGAATGAGACTCCCGTTAAGGCTCTCTATCTTTTCCGTTTTTATCGTATCTTTGAGCCTATTTGCGGCGCAACCGTCTATTACGGACAGAGCGATTTCTGACGATCCGAAGCGCTCGTGGATAGCGGGGGGCAGACTTACGGAAGATGCCTATTCGCTTCTTACGGCAATAAGGGCGGACTCTTCTATTTTATGTTCAAAAGAGCGCTACGGCCTTGAACGGATAGACGGACTGCTTCAGAAATCCCTTCTCTCAGACAAGTTTGAATCTCGGTTGAACCTCCTGTTGAACCGTGCATTTTCGCTATATATTTCCGACAGAAGAGACGGGTGTCTGGATCCGCGTAAGATTTACGGTGGTCAGATCTATATCGACGGCAGGGCGAAGAGGGGTCTAGAAGAGGGAGAGAATATTTTGCTTCGGCGCCTGGAAGATGCTTTGAGAAGATATGAAATAGTCGAGGCAGAGGGAGGATGGAAGAGAGTGCCGCAGATTTCCCGGCTGCTGAAAAGGGGGGATAGGTCGGCGGTTGTGAAGTTGATCAGAGAACGACTTTTTCAAAGCGGTGACCTTAACGATTCAGACTTTTCCAATACCCTTTTCGACGGCTCTCTCGAAGAGGCGGTGAAACTCTTTCAGAGGCGCTACTCTCTCAAAAGCGACGGAATAGTGGGCCCGAAGACGCTGGCGGCGATGAACACTCCGATCGGGCAAAAAATATCTCTTATAAAACTGAATATAGAGAGGCTCAGGTGGCTGACCGGCGGAAGCGAAGATTTCATAGTTGCCAACATTCCCGAATTTACACTGACCCTTTACAGGGGAGATTCCCCGTCGCTCAAGATGAAAACGGTCGTCGGCCGCAAAGACCGCCCCACCCCGATGATTTCGGATCTGCTCAGTTATGCCGTTTTGAACCCTTACTGGAGAGCTCCTGAAACCGTAGTTAGGGAGGATATTCTTCCAAAACTCAAAGCGGGCAGGTTCGACTATCTGGAGAAGTTAGGAATAACGGTTAGCAGAAGTATGGACGGCAACGAGTCCGTAGATATGAGAAGCATCGACTGGAGCCGCTATGACGGCGGAGATATTCCATTCATATTTATCCAGAAACCGGGGCCCGAAAACTACCTCGGTTTTGTAAAATTCATGTTTCCGAACGATCTTGATATCTATATCCATGATACACCCGATAGCCATCTTTTTGAGTATGAAGAGCGTACGATGAGCTCCGGATGTATCAGGGTGCAGAAGCCTGTAGAGCTCTTTCACGCACTCTTTGCCGATGAAGAGAGCGGTAGATGGAGCTATAAGCGTATTGTAAAGGAGATAATAAAAAATCGGGAGAGGAAGGTAGGGCTCGCAAAACCGATTCCGGTCTATATTCTCTATATGACGGCGTATACCGATGAGAGAGGGAGAGTCCACTTCCTGCCGGACATATACGGGTACGATCGAATGATGCGCAATTACATCGACAATTTCACGGACGGCCCGAAGCATGCGAAAACGGCCTTTTTTAAATGAATACAAACGCTCTATGCGAAACCTTCGGCGTTGCGTTAAAATTATTTCAAAAGAATCGATTATAAGAGTATGATGAAAACAGATTTGAATCGAAGGGATTTTCTTAAAAAAAGTGCCGCCGCGGCAGCCGTTTTGGCTTTCCCGAATATTGTTCTTGCAAAAAGTTCTACCGAGGTTTCGGTAAAAAGTGTGTCACTCTACAATATTCACACTTCCGAAAAGGCGGATGCCGTATATTGGGCGGAGGGGCGCTACATATACGACGAAATCGCTCGGCTCAACCATCTCCTAAGAGATTTCAGAACCGGAGAGACACACCCGATCGATACCGCCCTTTTCGACCTTCTTCACGATCTTAAAAGTGCCGTGGGTTCGAATGCCTCTTTTCATGTGATATCGGGTTACCGCTCGCCGAAAACCAATGACGCTTTGAGAAGAAGAACTTCGGGTGTGGCGAAAAGGAGTCTCCATATGCAGGGACGCGCGATCGATATAAATCTGCCCGATATCGGGCTCGAAACTCTTCGTCTTGCGGCAAGAGAGCTCCGGCGCGGCGGTGTAGGGTACTACCCGAAATCCGGGTTTATACATGTAGATACCGGCAGGGTTAGGTACTGGTAGCGTTACAGCAAGGCAGCGGCTATATATTGCACGCCAGAATGGAGCAGTAACCCTCCCCCGCTCCGTCGCTTCCGCTGAAACCGCTCCAGTCGATTTCGGGCATACTCTTTACTCTTTTTTCATACTCCTCTTTCGAAATGGGTTCGATCGGCATCTGTTCGTAAACATCTTTTTCCCTGCGCGGCAGCATCGATGCGGACTTGATAACCGGGGCGAACATCGCCAGCATATGCTCGACCTGCGGCCCTTCCCTCTCCTCGTCGAAACTTATCGTACACGAAACCATATTGTCCGACCACTCCCTTTGCAGCATGGCAAGCAGTGCAAACTGCTCCCATGCGCTGACGCGCTCTATTGATCTGGGGTTGTCGTATTTGACGGGAAATTCGAAGACTGTAGTATTTTCGCTGTAGTCGTCCGGCATATGCGGAACGCCCGCCTCGATCAGAAAGTTCGTTATCTTCTGGCTGTTGCCCGCACGAAGCCTCCTTACGACATATCTGCTTACCGGAAAGTGCATTCCCGGGCTGACGCCTGCAAGCAGGCTTATGGTTCCGGAGGGCTTTACTGCGGTCACTTTGAGCGAGACCGGTATTCCGGCGTCTCTTGCCAGCTTCTCGTTAACCTCCCTAACCTGTCTATAGGAGTCTCTGAGCACCCTCGTCATTTTGGTTATACCTATCTTCTCCATCCAGTCGGTAATTCCCGATATGCTTACTCCCGTGCGGCGGTTACGAGCCACTATGGCGTTCGTCTCGCTTCTGTGCGTAGGCAGCAGCGAGACCGTGGCGGCATAGAACGTTGCAAACTCTACCGCATCTTTGAACTCTTTTTCGCTTTCGCATCGTGTCGGAAATATCTCTGCCAGATTGCAGAGCTCGTAACTCTCGAGCGCTATCTCGCCGCAGGGATTGGTGAGCCACGCTCTGTCTCCTATCTCTTTGCCGAAACGGCCATATTTTTGAACATTTACCAGATTCAGTATCCCAGGCTCACCGTTTTGCCTGATCAGCTCCGATATTTCGGGCAGTTTGTCGAAATCGTCACGGTTTTGCAGCACTACCGAGTTGTTCGACATCCAGCCGATATCTTTGCGGTCAGGAAAGAGGCTGTAGTCTTTCAGGTGCAAAAAGGTCTCGTCGTGTACCGAACCGATCGCTATCTCGGCACTGCGCCTGACATTTCCGGCAACCACGCAGACGCCGATAGAGTTGAAAAGATCGGCTATGCACCTCGTTCTGTCGATCTCGCCTCTGCAGAAGCTGTCCATGATCTTTTCGAGACGAATATGCAGCTCCTTCAGGGGCTGCGGTCCCGAAGCGGTGCCGCCGAAGCCGTGTATAGGCGAGCCGGCCGGCCTGATTTTGGAGTAGTCGAAACGGTAAAACGGACCGTCGTCGCAGTAGCTCTTTAGAAGAAGTCTTACCGATTTTACCCACCCCTCTTTGCTGTCTTCGACCACATACAGATGCGGGCTGCTCTTGTCTGGAATCGTCGCGGTTCCCCTCCAGGCGGTGTTGAACCCGACACCTACGCCGCTCATCAGCATATCCATAGCCCAGTCGGCCGAATTTACAAGGTCGGAGGTATCGACGGCGCCGCAGTTGTAGAGTGCCGCGCTTCCTCTTTCGTATATATACTCCGTCCCCATTATCCACAGGCCCCGCCCCGGCGGGAGCCAGTGCATTGCGAAACAGCTCGAAGCCATGCGCTGTGCGAAGTTTTGCCACTCTTCCTCGCTCCACTCCAGCCCCTGCTCTCTATAGTGGTTTTTTCTTATCGACATGATCCCCTCTACGACACGTATCACGGTGTCGGCCCACCTCTCCTGGGAGCCGTCCGGTTTCCTTCGGCTGTAGGTACGGTAGTATATGACCTCTCCGAAGCCGTTGAATCCGAAACGCGGTTCTTCGGCCATAAGAGCATCTTTGAAACTCTTCTTCAATTCGAAACGTTCTGTCACTCTCATATTCGGCCCCTTAAAGTCTCACTAGCCTTGTAACAAGATTGTATCAAAAACTGTTTAATGGGTAAAATGGCGTAGATATTATTTAATATTAGACAGTCTGCGACAGATTTGTTATTTAGGTTAAACCTCTCCTTACCCCTTTTTCAGTATAATCGATCCAATTTTAAGACGTTGGATATATCAGATGGACTATGAAAAAATCAAACCTCTCTTTTTCAAGCTCGATCCGGAGTATGCCCACCATTTGGTGACAGGCCTGCTCAAAGTCGGCGAAGCCGTTCCTCAGCTTTTCAACCCGTGGGTCAGGAAGAACTTTGTCGATGACGAAAGGCTTCACCAGCAGCTTTTCGGGCGCACCTTCTTCAACCCGGTGGGGCTCGCCGCCGGATTCGACAAAGACGGCGAGCTGATACGCTCGATGACCGCGATGGGGTTCGGTTTTACCGAAGTGGGCACCGTCACTCCCAAGCCGCAGCCCGGAAACCCTACTCCCAGGCTCTGGAGGCATGTATCGGAGGAGTCTTTGCAAAACGCGATGGGTTTCAACAACAGAGGGAGCCTCTATATGGAGAAAAGACTCAAAAAGCGCTTTCCTTACGTCACACCTATAGGCGTGAATATAGGCAAGAACAAGACAACTCCCGAAAGAGAGGCGTTAAGAGATTACGAGCACGGCATAAGAGTCTTTAGAAACCTGTGCGACTATCTCGTAATAAACATATCCTCGCCGAATACTCCCGGACTGCGCAATCTTCAGAACGATTCGTTCATCTCTTCGATTT
>JALSXE010000440.1:0-1942 GCA_027072755.1 Campylobacterales bacterium
AGAAGAGGCCGACAACACTGTTTGTGCAGCTTTTTAAGTGTTATACCAAAGAGATTGTAACCGATAGTTTCGATATCGAGGCAGACTACTATATAACCCCCGAAGATATTATAGTCCGAGGGAAACGATATGCTGACAGAGATTTTGATAGGAGGTGCCGCGGCAACCGTTAGCGGGGTTGCAGCATTTTTTATAACAAGAAAGATAGACGCTTCGAAGTACGACATCTATGTGGAGCAGGCCAGGGCGAAGGCCAAAGCCATAGAGCATGAAGCGGAGGTCGTCCTTCAAAACGCCAAGCTCAAAGTGGCGGAAGCGGAGCTGGAGGCTAAGCAGAAGTACGAGGAGGAGCTCGAGCGTGTAAACAGCGAGTTCAAGAACCGTATGGCGCAGCTCGACAAAAGAGAGGAGAAGCTAACTTACAGACTCGAAAACGAGCTCAAACTGGCGGCCGAAGAGAGAGAGGAGATAAAGAGAGAGAGGGCGGAGATCAATGCCCTGCGCGAGAGGCTCGATTCGCTCAAAAGCGAATACGAGACAAAACGCGAAGAGGCGCTGAAGGTTCTGGAGCGGGCCTCCGGCCTGACTACCGAAGAGGCGAAAGAGCTTGTCCTCAAAGAGGCCGAAGAGGATGCGCGAGGCGAGATAGCGCATATCGTGCGAAAGTACGAAGCCGAAGCGAAGATAGAGGCCAAGCGGAAAGCGAACTACATTCTGGCACAGGCGACTACGCGCTTTGCCGGCGAGTTCGCCGCTGAAAGGCTCATAAATGTCGTGCATCTTCCCGACGACGAGCTTAAAGGGCGGATCATCGGCAAAGAGGGGCGTAATATCAAGACGCTCGAGATGCTGCTTGGTGTGGATATCATAATAGACGATACACCGGGTGCGATAATATTGAGCAGCTTCAACCTTTACCGCCGCGCAATAGCCACAAGAACGATAGAACTTCTGATAGAAGACGGCCGCATACAGCCTGCGCGCATAGAGGAGATCTACGAGAAGGTCACCGAAGAGTTCGAGCAGAAGGTACTCGAAGAGGGTGAACAGATTGTGGTGGATCTGGGCCTTTCGTCCATGCACCCCGAGATAGTCAAACTGATAGGCCGTCTGCGCTACCGCGCAAGCTACGGACAGAACGCTCTGGGACACTCACTGGAGGTGGCCCACCTGGCCGGGATCATGGCCGCAGAGATGGGCGGAGACGACGTACTTGCCAGGCGTGCCGGAATACTGCACGATATCGGCAAGGCGCTGACACACGAGTATGCCGGAAGCCACGTCGATCTGGGTGCCGAGATATGCAAACGCTACAAGGAGGACCCGGTAGTCATAAACGCCATCTATGCGCACCACGGCCATGAGGAGCCCGTAAGCGTAGAGTCTGCGGCGGTATGTGCGGCCGACACACTCTCGGCCGCCAGACCGGGGGCGAGGCGCGAGGTGCTCGAAAGCTTCCTCAAAAGGGTCAAGGAGATAGAAGAGATAGCCACATCCAAACCGGGAGTTCACCACGCCTACGCCATAAACGCAGGGCGAGAGGTGAGGGTGATAGTAAACGCTTCACTCATAAACGACGACGAAGCCGTCCTCCTTAGCAAAGAGATTTCGGAAGATATAGAAAAAAGTGTACAATATCCGGGAGAGATAAAAGTGAACGTCATTCGCGAGACCCGGGCGATAAACTATGCCCGGTAATAAAGGTGCACACTTTTTTCAAAGGCGCAAGGCGCCGCGGGCCCGCTGCCGAAGCGGACACAGCGTCAGCGCAGCCGGCCGGACTTGTTCGGTCGGCGTAATCAAACAAGATGAAAACAGAGAGTACAATATCCGGGAGAGATAAAAGTGAACGTCATTCGCGAGACCCGGGCGATAAACTATGCCCGGTAATAAAGGTGCACACTTTTTTCAAAGGCGCAAGGCGCCGCGGGCCCGCCGGGAG
>JALSXE010000441.1:0-1940 GCA_027072755.1 Campylobacterales bacterium
GTTATAGGAGCGGGGCCGGGAGGTACTCCCGCGGCGATGGCGGCTGCGCGTTTCGGCAAGAGAGTTCTTCTTGTAGACAAACGTGGAGAACCGGGAGGCGAGTGCCTCTTCGAGGGGTGCATACCTTCTAAGATTCTGGAAAATGCGGCCGCGAGGTATGCGATGCTCAAAGGTGCCGAAAAGTTCCATATCGACCTTGAAGGAGCGGCACAGATACACTGGGAAGAGGTGATAGCCGATAAAGAGAGACTGCTTAAGGCGCGTTCAAGTGCCGCGATGAAGCAGATAGATGCAATTCCGACACTCGATTTTATAGGCGGTGAAGCCCGTTTTACGGACGAACATACGATAGAGGTTAACGGGGAGCGGTACGAATTTACCCATGCCGTAATAGCCACCGGCGCCTCTGCACACATTCCGCCTCTTGAAGGGGGAGGCCTCTCAGAGGCGTGGACAAATGCAGATATCTTCAGACAGAAAGAGATTCCCGAAGAGATCGCTTTCATCGGAGCGGGGGCGATCAGCTGCGAACTCGTTCAGATGTTCTCCAAACTCGGGACGAAGTGTCATATTCTGGAGCGTGGTGAGAGGATACTGAAGCGGATAGACGAAGAGTCCGCCCTTGTGGTACAAAAAAGGATGAAAGGGCAGGGAATCGAAACAGTATTGAATGTTACATTCGGCTCCATAGACGGAGAAGATGGAAACTTCACGATAAACTATGAGCAAAACGGTACGCTCAAAAGGCTCGATGTACCGCACATACTGATAGCTACGGGCCGCGCCGCCAATGTAGAGGGATTAGGCCTGGAGAGAATAGGGGTGGAGTTCGACCGCCACGGCATAAGGATCGACGAGACGCTTCAGACTTCCCAACCGCATATCTATGCGGTGGGAGATTGCGCTGTAGGACCAAAGTTCGCCCACTGGGCGAGCTATCAGGCCGGTATAGCGGTTCATAATATTTTCGCCCCATCGAAACACAAAACAGATATGGGCAAGCTCAGCTGGGTCCTTTTCAGCGATCCGCAGATCGCTTCCGTAGGAATCAATGAAGCTGATGCCGAAAAATATGGACTTGAAGTGAGCGTCGAGCGATACGACTATGCAGTCGATGCAAGGGCTCAGATAGAGAAGGATACGGAAGGCTTCGTAAAATTCGTTATAGAGAGGCAAAGCGGAGTCATAAAAGGTGTGCAGGTAGTCGGCAGTGACGCTTCATCGCTAAGCGGAGAGGCCTCCCTGATCGTCGCCGCCAAGATGAAACCGATGGATGTGATGGGTGCGATCCATCCACACCCCACATATACGGAAGCCTTCTCTAAACTGGCACAGAGCATCTTCTTCAAATCGATGATGCGTCCCAAAGGACGATGATGTCCGCGAAAAAGAGAAGTCACGCCAAAAAAGGGCCGAAGCCTTTTAGATGGAGACACTTTTTTAAAGTGTCTCTCATATACATAATACTTTTTCTGGCGATTTTCGGCATGATAGATTACTATGCTATGATGGAGTTCAACTTTCTGTGGTTTGCCACCGTTTCAGTCGTGCTCGGTGTGGTTATCGGGTATTATCATGTCAGACGCGGACGTCGGGACCATGTTGACGAGGTGGCCGAAGAGCTTCTGTAACACGAGGCGAAAGTGCTACTTTTGTAGCGGTTTTTTGAAAAAAGAGGCTGTAATATAGTGAAGTAGCCGATGTTGTACAAAATGTGTAACGTCGGCCAAGGCTTGGCGATTACGGGCTTTGCCCGGAATACGTGTAACATACCGGCGTTTAGGTATCGAAACGCCGTCTCGAAATCTTGGATTTCGAAGCTTTAGGGGGTTGTAGGGACTTCAGTCCCTGCCGGATTACGGGCTTTGCCCGGAATACGTGTAACATACCGGCGTTTCGATACCTAAACGCCGGTATGTTACACGTATTCCGGGCAAAGC
>JALSXE010000442.1:0-1936 GCA_027072755.1 Campylobacterales bacterium
CTTCAAGCCCGCTCGGAATCGCATACGATTCACGACAGAGCCTGTTTTTCTCATACGGAAGTATCGCTATACGTATATCGGTATGCCGAATATGTTTGAGCCACTCCCGGAAATCTTCATCTTTCGCCATTACAAAAACCGGAGTTCCGGGTTCGAAAATATTTTTGCGCTTTTTGAATATTTTGCTTGTAACACGACGGCCCGTTATCTCTTCTATCTTGCTGCAAACAAGCGATATTTTCTCTTTCTCCAACTCATGGTCGTGTAGGAATATAGCGGCATCGACCATCCTCTCTCCTTGAAACTCTCATGCGCGAGTTGACTATTATACAACAATAAATTACGAAATATAGTCTCTTTTTTAAAGAGAGTTCCCGAAAAAGCCGATAATTGTCAGCCAGCTGACATTCATTTAAAAATAAATTGTGTTAAAATATGTAGAAGCGACAGAGTGCCCGGCAGGGCTCGACGGGCTTTTTGCGCAGCCGTGTAAAAAGCCTTACCATTCCGAAATTACATTCGGATGTGAACAGTGAAGGAGGGGACAATGCAGAAGGTGGAGTACGAGTTTTTCGACAACGGTACGGTCAGGGTGAAAAAGAGAGATGCATCCGAAATCTCCAAAACGGATGAGGCAAAGGGGGGCTCCGAGTCGAAAAGAAGATCAAAACTTCGAAGGCGCGAGCTGAAAAAAAAGAGAGAGGTTTCCACTCTGCCATGAGTGAGTATGGAAAGGTCCATCCGAAACCGTCTCCGGAAAAGAGCTGTGAGCCGAAAGGGGAGTGCGAGTGCCGTACAGCGGTTACTGCTCGAGATTTCAATGAGTCCGCCGAATGGTTCGAGAATGGTCTCTTTTCCGCCGTAGTCAAAGAGAACCCGGTCTTTTTCGTTCTACAAAACCTGCTGGAACTCCTCTTTAAATTTAAAGAGGAGGAGGAGAGTATCGCAAAAGTTATCTCCAGAGCCTCTTTCATTATGCTCGACGGGATAGAGACGAAGATAAGATATGGAATGAAAAAGGGAAGGAAAGAGGCCCTGACACATGTCGACCCGCCGAAAGATTCCGAAAAAAAGGGTGGAACCTGTTTTAAAAATGCGTTAGATGTATATGAACTGACGATAAGAAGAGCCAAAAGAGGCAGGAAAAATCTGGCCCTGATACTTGAAGGGATAGAACGCTTCTATATGGATCATCCCTACAGGGAACTTGCCGAGATTATCGTTTCGGGTACCAGAAGTCTTGCACATATCGATATTATGATATCCTTGTATGAAGAGGAGATGAGAGTGCTGATCTCCTCCGACGTATAATACCAAACCCAAATAAAAAGAGAACGAAGCATTCGGTCGTCACCGCAGCGAGACCTGCTGGAGCGAGGATCAGGACCGGGTGTTTCGTTTTCATTTGGGATTGGTATAAACATGCAAATATACAAGGAGATAGAGATGGAAGAGGAGTCCCCTTTTTACGAAGAGGGCAGGAGGGTTCTAAAGTCGAGTGCTCTTTTCGGCGGATTGACGGATGATGAGCTCGATACGGTGTTGAAAAGTGGAAGGTACGAGGTCTATAAAAGGTCGGAAACCATTGAGAACGACGAGGGTGAAGAGTTTCTGAACATAATCATAAAAGGTGAAGTGAAGCTTTCGCAGGTCGATCCGTCCAACGGAAGGAGTATCACGCTTTTTGTGCTTGGGCCGGGAGATATTTTCGATGTTTTTCCGCTTCTTGACGGCAAGAAGCACACAATGTTCGCAACAGCGCTGCAAAACAGCGTAATCCTGCGTGTGAAGATGTCCGAGGCGAGAGAGTGGTTGAAGAGGTTTCCGGAGTTCAATGCCCGGATGCTACCCTATCTGGGGTCGATGATGCGAGAGCTCGAAGCCTTTGGCGAACAGCTCGTTTTCGACGATACCGCGACAAGGCTCGCGAAACTGA
>JALSXE010000443.1:0-1933 GCA_027072755.1 Campylobacterales bacterium
GCCTTTGTACGTCGTTTCTCTGCAAATGCATCAAAAGCAAAACAGGCAACATCTCGTCAAAAACAGCTTGAAAAAATTAATATTGAAAACATTTTAAAAGAGTTATCTTTGAAAGATAAAAGATTAAACAAAGAAGATTTTTACAGATATATTGATATATTTAAACATGCATGGCTAACGGCTTCTCAGTTAGACTTTTCTGACAGCTCTTAAAGCGTGTTCATCTCGATATTGTCGAAATTTCCTCCGTAATATTTGGCATAGAGCACTTTCTTCTCCAGAGCTTCTATCACCTTTTTTGAGAAATCCACATTTTTGAATATCTCTTTATGATGCAGCCCGCCGGGGCTGAAAACGTTGACTTCAAGCAGTTTGTCGGCAACTATGTCGAGACCGGCGAGAAACATGCCGTCCTGTACGAGTTTGGGACGGACTATCTCGGCGAGTCTGAGCATCTGCGGTGTCACTTCCGCCGGCTCGGCCCTGGCGCCGGCATGGATGTTCGATCGTATATCTTCTCCCTCCGGAATCCTGCGGAAGGCGCAGTAGACCCCATCTATCTGCAGAGGGACGCCGTTCATCAAAAAGAGGCGCGTATCTCCCTCCCTAGCTTCAGGGATATACTCTTCGGCTATCGCGTAACCGTCCCTGAATACCGCATCGGCCATCTGGTGAAGATTCGCTGCATCCTCGGGCTGGACAAAAAAGACTCCTCTGCCTGCCGATCCCATAAGGGGCTTCAGTATGATTTCCCGGCCATGTTTTTCATAAAATCTCTCTATTTCGGAAAAGTTCCTCGTTATAACCTTTTCTACCCTCACCTCTTTGGGAAAGTGCTGAAAATAGATCTTGTTGATAGCCTTCGAGAGTCCGTCCGGATCGTTAAGCACTATCACTCCATGGCGCATGGCCGTTCTGCCGAACACTATAGCCGCGTGCTGTGCCCATGAAGATTGCACATCCTGCGCCGGATCGTTTCGAAGCATCAGGATATCCAGGTCGTCTACAGTGATGCGCTCTTTTACGGCCTTGTCGGAGCAGATCGCCTCATAGTAGCTATTCTGATCTTTAAAGTCGCCGATTTTTACACTTCTAGCATGCGCATGTACCAGTTCGTCGCAGTTATATACGAAGTCTCCCACACCGGTGAGCCACACCTCATGCCCCATGCGTACGGCGGTCAAAGCCAGCTGAATCGTCGAACTGGGCAGCTGCTCATGCAGAGTGTCGTTGAGCACGAACGCTATTTTCATATATACCCCTTCTCTATCAGGTCCAGAATTCCGAGTTTTTTCTCTCTTATCTCCCTAAGACGCGCCTTCGCTTCATCATCTTCGAGATAGCGCGGCCATAGAGGAGGCGGCTTCAGAACTCCACGCCACTGCAGCTCCTGTATCAGCGGAATATGTTCAGCCGAGATCTTTCCTACAAAGAGCGGCTCCAGCGGTCCGTCACCGTGAAGATACTCCAATATACCGACGACCCCTCTAAGATAGACGGCATCTTTTGTAAGCCCGCCGCCGCGAAATACCCGTGTCGTAATCGTGAAGGCACTCTTTTCACCGAAGTCGTACCGGTCGCAAAGGGCATTGAAAACCTCGCTGAAAGTAGCGCCGCCGCAGAGCATATCCACCGCCACTACACGTGCGGCCAGCACTCTCAGGCGCGCTTCGCTTATTCCACCGCACAGATACTCCGATAAAACGGCGATCCCCTCCTGCATCTCGTCATAACCGCTCAACCCCGTGTGAAGCTGCATAAAAGGCTGCGCCGTGCCGTTCGCATAGGTCAGGATATGGGTTCCTATCTCATGGTTTAGAAGGGCCTCTATGCGGTTTTTGGGAAAGTGTGCGCTCTGGGCTATCAGGAAGTCGCCTCCCGAAACCATCGCCCCCGCGACTATATCGTTGCGCACCTGCACACTCGAAGATAG
>JALSXE010000444.1:0-1915 GCA_027072755.1 Campylobacterales bacterium
AAACCACCTCTTCTGCGTCATGAAATCCTCTACGTCAAGGCCCTCTTCAAGCGCTTTCTCTTTTACGATGCCGTGACAAAAGAGTGTAACGTCCACACTTTTTGCAAGCTCTTTGGCAAGGCTCAGCAGGTTGGACTCACCTCCCCCGATCATACTGTATTCGGTCATTAGAGCCACTCTCATCCCAACCTCTCCAAAAAGCTGTCGGTTTTCGCTCTCCACTCGGTACTATCTATCTCGCACTCCCTCCAGTTCTCGCCCTCCCCGACTTCGAGCGCAATATCGCTCTCTTCAAACCCTATCTGCTCCAGAAAACCGGCCGTTTTATGGTGGTAGATTATCGGAAGAAACGGCTTGTTCATGGCGTAGGCCAGAATGTTCCCGTGAAGTCTGAAGCTTACAATGCCCCTGCAGCTCTCCATAATGTAGATAGCCTCTTTGTAGTCTTCGGGAAATTCTGCCGCGACTCTATCACCGAACCTCTCGATGAACCTTTGCGAAAGCTCTTTCTCTATACCCTTTTGAAAAAAGATGAGCTTTGGTACATACCCATGCTCCAAGACGCTCTCGATCTGTGTGCAGAAAGCCTCAAAAAGCGCATCCCATCTCCCTCGGAGCTCCGGTTTGAAAAATCTGCTTTTAAAATACTCCGTATAGATCATACCGATAAAGTTTTGGCTCTTTTTGCCGCTCATATATCTCTCTACATCCATTTGCACGACCGGGTCTATCTCTATCTCTACAGGTTTCACGACCCCGACGTTGTTTACAAGCTCATCGTAAGAGGCTCTGTCTCTTACGCTTACTTTGTCAACGTAATTGTCAATGTAGTATTTTGTCGTTTTTTTGCCCTCTTCATGCAAAAACGGGCCGGCTCCGACTCTGTAGAGCCATGTCTCCTTGCCGAAATATTTTGCGACTCTAAACTGCTTGAGCCAATCTTTCGGGACGTTGGGCTGCCAGTCGGAGAGAAACCCGCCGCCGCCCATGACGAAGAGGTCGCACTCCTTTATTGCCCTGATGGTTCCTCCGATATCGAGGCTCAATATAGACTTAATCCACCTCCTCTTTCCTGAAGGGTACTGCATGACGGCATCGATATTCTGCGTTTTTCTCGTATATTCCGGATCGAACGAGAGAGCCGTGATCTCGCACCCTTCGAACTCTTTTTCGAATATATCGACCATAGCCTGCAGTATAGCCTCATCTCCGATATTCCCGGGACCGTACCAGCCGGAAATCACTATCTTTTTACCCATTGAGATAGGTCCACTTCACTCTGCCGAGCTTTTTAAGCTTCATATAGTGCATTCCCTTTTCGTCAAGCTCTCTGTAGCGATCGACATCTCTCCTTCCTATAACCTGCGCCGGGTTGCCGCCGACTATGGAAAATTTCGGGACATCTTTTGTGACCACACTACCCATCGCTACGACGCTTCCCTCTCCTATCGTAACCCCCGGTACTATCATGACACAATCTCCTATCCAGACATTCTTTTCGATAGTTACCTTTTTAAGGTAGCTAAACCCATCGTAAGGGAGCATAGAAGCCCCTTCAAATCTGTGGTTTGACGTATGTATGGTCACTCTCGGGCCGATTATGACATTTTCGCATATCTCAAGGCCTCCAACTGCCCATATATACGCATACGGCCCGATATAAATATTGTCGTGCCAAACAATTTTTTCCCAATCTCCAAATGTGGAGTTTTCGGTAATATCGATATTTTTGTGTAAAATCCCCATTCTTCTCTTCAATAGATACTTTTTAAATCTACTTAACATTATCCCGCACCTTTAGAAGATAGATAATTATATAAGCACCGCCAAATATACGCAAAATCACCGTACTTATCGCAGCCCCTTCCGCCTGAAGCAGAGGAATGAGAATAAGATTTCCGACATAGTTCAAAGG
>JALSXE010000445.1:0-7578 GCA_027072755.1 Campylobacterales bacterium
ATACCCCTCTAATAGTCAGCGGTACGGGAGAGAGAGGATACAACGAGTACCTGGCCCTTATCGACTCCCTGAATAGCCTGGAGCCCTTACTCTCCAAACACCTCATCGAGGATTGCGATGCCGACTTGTCCCGCTTCTGCATAATGGCGGAGACCCGAAGCTCGGATACATACGAAAACGCGAAGCTCTCTGCCGAAATTCTTCAAAAAAACGATCCTTCAGTCGTGGTGGTGACTTCAGCCTACCATATGAAGAGGGCACTAGCACTCTTTCGCCTCGCCGGCATAAAGAGAGTCTACCCCGCAGCGGTGAACTTCTATGTCGACCGGTCGAAAATGGGTTTCGAAGCGAAAGATCTTCTGCCCTCCGTATGGGCGCTTCTAAACAGCTATAGGGCGTTACACGAGTTTTTCGGGATGGTCAAAGTAAAACTGAGAGAGATTGCAAAAAGGTAGATATGGCGCGGTGGACGAGACTCGAACTCGCGACCCCCGCCGTGACAGGGCGGTATTCTAACCAACTGAACTACCACCGCACCTATTTAGAGCGTAAATAAAGAGTGGTGACCCGTGTTGGATTCGAACCTGAGAAGCGTCAAGAAAATGTCAACTGCTTGACATTTTTAGCTTCGCAAGCCGATTTGGTGTGCAAAAGTGCACCCAAAGACGGCGTAAGAGCGTGAAGCCGTACGCTTTCATCATCCGATCAACAGTGATCCAATGGTGACCCGTGTTGGATTCGAACCAACGGCCCATTCCTTAAAAGGGAATTGCTCTACCAGCTGAGCTAACGGGTCGCAAAGAGAGTGAAATTATAGCCTCTTTTCTTTAAAATCTAATTATGAACCTGTTCTTCCCGTCCGCATATTCGTAGTCAAACCGAAATCCGTGCGCCTTTACTATGATATCGACGATATATAGCCCGAGCCCGAGCCCGCTGACGGCACCTTCGCCCTGTGTATAGGGCCTTGTATAGTATTCGAGAGGGCGCTGCAGCTTTTTCCCCCTGCTCTCTACGACGATCTCTCTGCTGTCGGCTACCACCCTGAATTGTCTTTGGGGCGAGTACTTTATCGCATTGTCGAAGAGGTTCTTCAGCGCTATGCTAAATAGCTTGAAATCCGCCTCGATGCGCACTGGAGCTATCTCGTACTCCCCCTTGCTCTTCTCTATCATCGCAAGATCTATTGCCTGATCCACTATATCCTGTATCATGAGTGCTCTTTTGTCTATCGGAAGGCGGCCGCTACCGAGCTGCTCTATCGTCGAAAACTCGTTGATCGCACCGTCTAGGCGCACGAAGATGCTTTCGAGTCTCTCCTTCTGCTTCGACTCCGGCAGCATCTGCACTATGAGATTCCCCTTCGCCAAGGGGGTCTTCAGTTCATGCATGATGTTTCTCATAAAGAGATTTCTCGAGCTTATCAGCGCCCTTATTCGACCTATCGCCTCGTCTATCGCCTGCGAAACCTGCGCTATCTCGTCGCTTCCTTCGATTTTGCAGTGAACGTCCAGATCCCCCTCTCCGAACTTTCTGATGCACTGCTGCAGAGACTTCAGCGGTTTGAGCTTCAGCCATATCGCCCAGTAGATAAGGAGGATCAAGAGTGTTGTAAGCCCGAAATAGATCCATACCGCTTTCGGGTCGTAGGGTTTGAATTTCAGATCTTCAAATAGTATCAACCTGCCGAAACTGTTTATCAGCAGGTATATCCTGCCATCCTTTTCGAGCATATCTATAAAACCGAAGGAGGTGGGCTGGCGACCGAGAAGCTTGGCCCCTTTCAGCAGCCGCACCCCCTCTTTGCGATCTTTTATCCACTTCATGCCGTACTTCAGCGCCGCCTCTTCGATCTCTCCCGGTATCGTGCTGCGCTCCATGCGCAGCAGGATGTTCTGGGCAAAGAGGATGTTGCGCTGAACCATCATCTGCGAGTGGCGGTATCTGTCACCGACGGAGTAGAAGTAAAAAGCGGTCCCCGCGGCAAGGATGGCTATTACGAATATCGCCGTAATAAATAGGAATATCGATACCCGTCTCATGGGGTCAGTCTATACCCCAAACCGCGTACGGAGCGTATATAGCGCGGATGCTTCGGATTGTCGGAAAGCTTGTGTCGTATCCGGCTTATGATCACATCTATGCTCTTTAGGGAGCTCTCTTCATGAATCGCGTCTACACCGTAGATAAGATCTTCTCTCGAAACGACCTCGTTCGCATGTTCGAGCATATAGGAGAGAATCCCGTACTCCGCCGCCGTAAGATGGAGCGGCTCGTTTTTGAAATATATCATTCTCGTATCGCGGTCGATGCGAAGATCGGCCTCTTTTTTCTCCTCTTCACCGCGATGGCCGTCGCGGCCGATACGCCTGAGAATGCTCTTTATCCTTGCCACCAGCTCCCTCGGGTCGTAGGGCTTCGGCAGGTAGTCGTCGGCCCCCTTCTCCAGACCGACTATCTTGTCGGTCAGATCGCTTCTTGCCGAAGAGATGACGATGGGAACGTCGCTCCTTTTCCGTATCTGTTCACACACCTCCAGGCCGTCCATTCCCGGAAGACTGAGATCGAGGATGACAAGATCGAATTCATGCGTCTCGAGCTCGCTCAGCCCCAAAAAAGGGTCCGGTACGTTAATCGTCTCTATATTGAAACGGTGGAGATATTCGCTCAGAATCTCAGCGAGCTCCTCGTCATCCTCTATCATCAGAACTTTGGCCATGCTAACTCCTATCGGACGACCAGTATCCTTATCATCCCTCTTCTGTTTACGTAGACTCTTTTGTCACCGGGGTACCTTTTCATCGCTTTTTCTACATCGTCTACCCGTTTTATCATCGTATCTTCTATCTGAATGATAATATCTCCGGCCATAAATCCCGCTTTATCGGCGGGACTGTCGGGTTTGACCTCCGTTACGATAACCCCTTCGATATCTTCCGGAATACCCATCTGCCTGCGCATACGCTCGGTTATATTGCTCAACTCAAGACCGTCCACAAAACCGCCTTCACCGCCGCTTTTGATACTGCTTTCGGGGAAACGGGCCAGTTTGACCTTCACCCTCTTTATCTCTTTGTTGCGCTCAAACGTCAACTCTACGACCTTACCCGGCGGAATCGATCCTATCGCGTTTTTGAGGTCGCTGGCATCTTTTATCTCCCGGTCGTCGACTCTAACTATTAGATCGCCCCGTTTCAGGCCGGCCTTTTGTGCCGGTGTATCCTTCTCCACATTAAGAACTA
This sequence comes from Campylobacterales bacterium, assembly GCA_027072755.1. Lineage (GTDB taxonomy): Bacteria > Campylobacterota > Campylobacteria > Campylobacterales > Hydrogenimonadaceae > Hydrogenimonas. The sequence continues at coordinate 3,243 of JALSXE010000445.1, forward strand.
CCGCACCCTCCTTGTTTCTGTATACCTTTTGCAGCTGCGGCGTAAGGTCACTGATGCTGACGCCCAGATATCCGTAGTCCACCTTTCCGTGCTCTATCAGCTGTGTAGCGACCCGCTTGACCATATTGACCGGAATCGCAAAGCCTATGCCGTTGTTGGCGCCGCTTCTTGTTATGATGGCGCTGTTTATACCTATGAGTACGCCGCGGCTGTCCACGAGTGCTCCGCCGCTGTTTCCGGGGTTGATTGCGGCATCCGTCTGTATGAAATTCTCATACTGGTTTATCCCTACACTATCTTTCCCCAGGGCCGATACGATCCCCTGGCTCACACTCTCGCCGACACCGAACGGATTTCCTATGGCAAAAACGAGGTCTCCCGTCTTAAGAGCGTCCGAATCGCCCATAGTCGCGGCCGGAAGCCCCTCGGCATCGATCTTTATGACGGCAATATCGCTTTTCGGATCGGTACCTACGACTTTGGCGCTGTAATCTTTCGTGCTACCCGGAAGCGTCACGTGGACCTCGTCGGCATCAGCTACGACATGGTTGTTCGTAACAATATACCCGTCACTCGTTATGATAACACCTGAACCCAGAGAGTGCTGAATCCGCTCTCTGGGCATCGCCTGTCCGAACGGCATATTGAAAAACTGCCTGAAAAACGGGTCCATGAATGCGGGCGGGATATTTTGACGCACCCTTCTTTTCGCGGATATGTTTACAACCCACTCTCTCGCATCCTTTATCGCCTCGTTGAAAGAGAGTATCTTTCCCGACTCCGGCATGACGCGCTCCGCCGAAGGCGCCTGCTTGAACTCGACGCCGCCGGCCATAAGGGTAGCCGCCAAAACGGCGGATAGAACTATCGTCTTTTTCATCTTTTAACTCTCCTGAAATATCTTTTATCCGGCTCTTTGGCAGGCCCTGCGCGGCTGCTGTAAATCTTGGAAGGTCTTGCATAGCTGAACCGCAGGCAGTCTGAAAGGAGGAGCAAAATGTCGCCGGGCAGGGCCTGCCAAAGAGCCGGTTTCTCAATCTGTATTCTATAAGCTTCAGGGTAAACGCCCGACAACGAATAGTAAACGGAAGGTAAACGCTCAGTTCGGATGGTATAATTTCAAAACTTCGCAAGTGCGCGACAATAAATCTATCGAAAGGGTCCTTTTGGGCATATTGAAAAAAGTTACGGCGGTTATAGCGGTTCTGGCGCTCGCCAATATCGGATTCATATGGTACGGGCAGGCGAGTTTCGAAGCTACCGTAAAGACGTTGGCCAAGTCGTTCGCCGACAACAACGCTACCGCAAAGCAGGCCGTTCCCGCTATAGAAAACATAAAAAGACATATTGAAAAAAGCGGATTGAAAGATCATCCGTACAAGAGTATAGTCGTGCAGCTTGAAGGGGAGTATAGAAACAGACCCTCTTCAAAATGGGCGAAGATGCACTCGCTGGCACTGCTTAGACCCTCGGCGGATATGATGTGGGCCGTTAGACTCGATACCAATCCGATCGTAACGTTCAACGCGCTCGAGACATACCACGCCGGCCGCTCCTCGATGCAGATGCTGCTTTTCGGCATCATACCCACCGGAGAGGTCAGCGGGGAGGAGTTTGCCCGTTCGGAGCTTGCCCGCCTTCTCGCATACAGCGTCTACAACCCCGCACTGCTTGAACTGCCGTCCATCGAGTACAAAGCCCTCGACGGGAACAAAACGGTGGCCACGCTACACGACGGCAATATAAGCGCCACTGTAACCTTCGTTACATCCGCAGACGGTGAGATAGCGGAGATAACGAGTAACGACAGGGTGAGACCGCTGAAAAAAGGGGGGTTCATGCGGGCCGCATGGCGTATGCGGATACTCTCTTACGGCGAGTTCGACGGCCTGCGACTGGCAAAAGATGTAGTGGAGGCGTGGATAGTCGACGGCAACGCTGTAGAGTACTCCAGAAGCAGACTCGACTCCGCAAAACGTCTGTGAAGATAGGTTGGCTCTTTACCGATCGCAGCGGCGGGGTGAGCCTGCCGCCCTACGATAGCCTGAACCTTGCACTCCATACCGGCGACGATCCGTCGGCGGTCTTGCAAAATCGAAACATACTGCAAAACAGCATCGGCCTACCGCTATATTTCATGCGGCAGGTTCATGGCGACAATATAGCCGTTGTAGACAAGAGCACTCCGCAAACCCTGCCGGATTGCGACGCGATGATCACGAAGAGACGGGGCATCGCTCTTGTCGTAATGGTCGCAGACTGTATCCCCCTGCTTCTTTTCGATGAGAAAAAAGGTGTGGTCGCGGCGGTTCACGCCGGACGCAACGGCACCTTTTTGAATATCGGTGCAAAGTGTGTAAAAACGATGGTGGAGCGTTTCGGATGCCGAAGCGGGGATATATATGCCGAGATGGGCCCCTCTATCCGTGCCTGCTGCTACGAAATCTCGGAGGAGATGGCCCGGTTGGTGCGAAAAAGTTTCGGCGAAAGTTATATGAACGGTCGTTATCTCGATCTGCAGAGCCTAAACCGTGACCGACTGCTCGAAGCGGGGCTTAGAGAGGATAGAATCGATATTTCCGATATATGCACCTGCTGCAGCACAGATCACTTCTCGTATCGCCGCGAAGGTACGACCGGCCGTTTCGCCGGGGCGATATGGATTGAAAACCGCTAAATCGTCTATTTTCGTCCGTTTTGGCCTTTTATCTTTTCAAGCCACTCCTCGAGCCGCTTTTCGAAGCCTGCCCCTTTCGATTCGTAAAACTTCAGATCTTCTCTCAGGTACTCCTGTTCGACCCAGCCGCCGAAATCGTGCGGGTAGAGATAGCCGGGGTGGTCGGGACTTCTAAGATGCTTCGGTACGGGTATCAGGGCTCCATTCTCCACAGCCTTCAAAGCCCTGTTCACTGCGACATAGGAGCTGTTCGACTTGGGGGAAGAGGCCAGATATACGGCGCACTGCGCCAAAATTATACGCGCTTCTGGATAACCTATGCGGCTTACGGCCGTCATCGTATCCACCGCGATTCCAAGTGCGTTGGGGTTGGCGTTGCCTATATCTTCGCTCGCGAATATCACCATGCGTCTGGCGATGAGCTCCGGCGGTTCGCCGCCGGCTATAAGCCTTGCCATCCAGTAGAGGGCGGCATCGATATCGGAGCCTCTTAGACTCTTTATCATCGCACTTATCAGGTTGTAGTGGGTATCGGCCCCTCCCGCTCCGTCGTGAAGTGCACTCGGACGCAGGCTTTTTAGGGCTCGAAGAGTCACCGTCGACTCTACGGCCAGCGCCGCTTCGAGCAGGTTCAGCATCGCCCGCATATCGCCGCAGCTCGAGTCGACCAGATACTCTTTTGCACCCTCTTCGATCTCGAACCCTTCACTTCTGCGCACCCTCTCCAGCATAATAAGCAGATCTTCGGATTCGAGCGGCCTGAACTCAAAAAGCAGAGACCTCGAGCGCATCGCCGCTGTCAGAGAGAAGTAGGGGTTCTCGGTTGAAGCGCCTATCACCAGGGCGTCGTAACGCTCCATAAAGGGCAAAAGAACCTCCTGCTGGTTCTTGCTCAATCTATGCACCTCGTCGATGAAAATGAGCGGTTTCAGAAGCGCTCCGGCATACTGCTTGAATATGGACCTAAGATCCTCCACCTTCATCGTGGTTGCATTGAGCTCGTAAAAAGGTCTCGCTAATTTGTCGGCTACTATACGAGCGAGAGTGGTTTTTCCTGTACCGGGTGGTCCGTAGAAGAAACTGTGCTGCAGCGCATCCTCTTCTATCAGGCGCCGCAGCGAAGCGCTTGGAGAGAGCAGGTGATCCTGGCCTATAAACTCCCCGAGAGAATTGGGCCGGTAGAGCAGAGCAAGATTTTTGGAGCCCATACCCTATCCATGCACCACCTGCACCACGACGGTACGCTCCCTGGGGCCGTCGAATTCGCACAGGAAAATACCCTGCCACCTGCCGAGCTGAAGCTTGGCATTCTCCATCGGTACGACGACCCTCGCACCGCAAAGAGCAGATTTGATATGGGCCGCCGCATTCTCCCCCTGGTGATGGTAGGGCTGAGAAGCCGGAGCTATACGACCGAGAGCTTCGAGAAAGTCGCGCCTTAGCTGGGGGTCTATGTTTTCAAAGAGTATGATACTTGCGGTAGTATGCGGAACGAAGACGGTAACAAGCCCGCTTTTTACACCCTCTTTTATCACGGCTTCATTCACCTTTTCCGTCAGATCGATCATCTCCGACGTATGCTTGGTATCGATTTTCAGTTCAATCACGTTGTTCCTCCTGTTGGACCGTCTTTATGAAAGTGTGTAGATCGTCGTACTC
>JALSXE010000446.1:0-1908 GCA_027072755.1 Campylobacterales bacterium
ATTGTGAATTTGATGTCGAAAAAGTATTGTAGTTGGACAGATGAAAAAGCTACTCCTACTCCCTCTTATTTGGATTGCGGTTTTTTCGCCATCATTGCAGGCGGAGAGTGCAAGACTTGTGCATGAGTGGACAGTTGATCTGTACTATGCGAACGGTGTATTGGCTGATGCAAGAAATTCTGAAAAAGAAAATTGGACTTATAGGTCCAATGATATGCAAGCCAAATACCCCTCCCTCAAACAAGCCCTCCGCTCCGGTGAGGCGAAGCTGGCCTATAACGCTTCATACCTTTGGGGCTTCAGCGATTTGACCGAAGTGATATTGCAGTTTAGAGCGGAGCATCCTACCGCCGAAGTTACGTGGCAGCTATTATCGAAGTTTTTGAAAAAAAGACTAAGATTCGATATAGGCGAATTGAGAGTCGCAGTAAAATCAGCCTTAAGCAAAAAGTCCACATAATGCTAAAAAACATAAAAAAAGTAATAGTTATGAAAAGGATACGGAGCGCATTTAGGTCGGCGGCCCTTCTGCTTCTGCTCATCGCGGCAACGGGATGTACAGAGAAAAGCTCGCCGCTGGTCGAGAGATCTGAACTCACGGTAAAGAGCGGCGACATGGTCAGGGTAGCCGCAAGTGAGGGTGCGGACGAATATACCTGGAGGGGCCTGGAAGGAACCGACGGCATATCGTTCAATACTAAAGGCAGAATCCTCGAGTTCAGGGCGCCCATAGTGCAAAAGAGACACACGGCCCTCTTCGAGATCGAAGCGAAATTCAGGTTTTTTACGCAAAACCGGAACGTTAAAGTTGTAATAGAACCCATAGCAGACGACGGCAACGACACTTCAAGAGAGAACAACGCCTCTCTTGAAGATAAAGCGGTCGTTAAATCTCTTGCCCTGCACGTTGAGCAAACCTCCCTTAACAGAGACCGCAACACCACCGTAAACGTAACGGCACTCTACGAAAACAACAAAAGCGAAGATGTGACACAGAGGGTCGAGTGGAGAGTGGAGCCCGAAGACGCCGTAAAGATAGAGGGCGATACCCTCACGGCTCTCAAAGATGGCAACATCACCGTTTGGGCCGAAGCGGGCGACATACTCTCCAACAGAGTGAAGCTGTACATCTACTGGGAGGTAGACGGCCACCGCCTACCGCCCGAACCCGACCCCAAAATAAACAACGCCACGCTGCTGGGTGTAGATGTGAATCATAACGGCGTCAGGGACGATGTGGAGCGCAAAGTCTACGCGACCTACAAAAAAGCGATAGAGAGGGCGGTGATGATGCAGGCGTTCAGAACCGAACAGGCGATGCTGGCCGACCCCGACTTGGTAAAAAATGCGGAGGAGTGGGAAAAGAAAATATGGAAAGCTTTTAATTGCAAAAACTATTTATCAGAAAGTGGCAAGATACAATACATCAAAAGTAAGGCTATGTCAAGTTATATAGAAAATAATCAATACAATACTGAAGAGCGCATTAAGAGGTATTTTGAATACGACCAAGCACTTAGTGGAGGTGTTTACTCTATCAGTGATGGCACCCTACAAGATTGTGAATTTGATGTCGAAAAAGTATTGGAGTTGGACAGATGAAAAAGCTACTCCTACTCCCTCTTTTTTTGGTTGCGCTACTTTCATCATCACTACAGGCTGACAATGTAAGACCGGTGCATGAGTGGACGGTAGATCTCTATTATGCGAACGGTGTTTTGGCTTCCTCAGAGACAAGTTCCAAAGCCACTTGGGATGATTATTCAAGGGAGCTCAAACAAAAATACCCCTCCCTCAAACAAGCCCTCCGCTCCGGTGAGGCGAAGCTGGCCTATAACGCTTCATACCTTTGGGGCTTCAGCGATTTGACCGAAGTGATATTGCAGTTTAGAGCGGAGCATCCTACCG
>JALSXE010000447.1:0-2167 GCA_027072755.1 Campylobacterales bacterium
GTCTTTACATCCAGTCGCCAGAGAAGAACTCTGCCGCCCCGCTCCGAACTCAGCACCACACGATTGGCTACGAACCTGATCTGGTTCACTATCGCACCGTGACCGACCAGCCGGTCGGTCAGCTTTCCGCTTTTTATATCGAAAAGCTGAAGCACTTGATCGTCCCCGCTCAAAAAAACTCCTATCTTCGCATCAGGACTGAGCCCGACACAAAAAACGGGAAAGTCTATATTTAAGTAATAGGAACTTGAATCCGGAAAATGGACTCCCACTTTTCTGTCTTGCCCTCCGCTTATCAGTACCCCTTTTTCATAAGCGAGAGAGTGCACTATGTCCAGATGTCCGGAGTTGAAATTGCGCACTCTTTTTGAGGTCTTTACATCGAGCAGAGTTATGTTGCCGGCTTCATCGGCAAATACCACACTCTTTCCATCTCTGCTTACAGCCATGTCTCCCATTGTACTTTCGGACGGTTTTGCTCTATAGACTTCATACCCCTCCTGAATGGAGTACAACGCTACTTCGGAGCCGAAGGTTCCCAAAACCACTCTACCCTCACCTGCAAACCGAGCCTCTTTGATATAGAGTCTCCTGCTCTCGCCGACAATATTTTTGAGTATGTAGTTTTTGTATATCCAGACGTTTCTAAAACCGTCCTCTCCAACAGAAACGATAAGAAGAGACCCATCTTCGGCATCTACACTTAAAATTCTGGCCGGAATAGGTTTACCCGTACCATCTTTTACAGGATCTAGAGTTATGCGGTAAAGCAGTTTCGCATCTTTTAAATCAAAAACATCCACAACTCCCATATCGGTGCCTATAAAAAGCTTTCCGCCGTCGACGGCGAAGTCACTTACAATACCGGAAACCGAAAACTCGGCAGAAGGGTGAATGTCACGCCCAAACAGCAAAAATGGAACAAGCAGTATGATATAAAGGGAGTTTTTCATATTATCGATTATAGATCAAGTTCGATAATACGGTCACTGCACCATTTCGCAAGATCCCGATCGTGTGTTATCATCAAAATCCCTACCTTATCTAGCGTCTTTAGAAGCAGTCTCATAACATCGAGCTGTATAAGATTGTCGAGTGCTGATGTCGGCTCGTCCGCAAGCAGAAGTTTCGGCTTCATAAGAAGCGCCCTTATTATCGAAGCGCGTTGAAGCTGGCCTCCGGAGAGCTCATGGGGCCTCTTTTCGAGCAGTAGCGGATCGACTCCCATCTCCTCGCACAGAGAGCCGATTTCGGAAATATCTGCTACATCTTCGATCTGGTTTTTGATCGTGTACGTAGGATGAAAAGAGCTGTAAGGGTCCTGAAACACCTGTGAAAAAGAGGCCTTCTCTATTCTGCCTTCCATAGGTTTCAGGTTTCCCGCAATGAGTTCAAAGAGCGTACTCTTGCCGCTGCCGCTCGGACCCAGTATCGTAACTATCTCTCCCGTATAGAGCGAGAGCGAGAAGTTTCGGTAAAGAAGCTGCTCTTTCGTATAGCCGAAGGTCAGGTTTTCTATACCCAGAACCCTCTCTCGATTTACCGGCATAACTATCTTATCTGCCCGTCACCGTAGATTTTGTATTTGTAGGTGGTAAGATCGTTTATGCCCATCGGTCCCCTGGCGTGAAGCTTGTTGGTGCTTATGCCGACTTCGGCACCGAACCCGAATGCCCCGCCGTCGGTGAATCTGGTAGATGCGTTTACATATACACACGCCGCGTCTACCTCGTTCAGAAATCTCTCGGCAGCCCTGTGGTCGTTCGTCACTATCGCCTCCGAATGGCCGGAGCCGTACCTGCGAATATGGGCAATAGCCTCATCTATACCTTTTACCACCTTTATCGAGAGTCTATTGGCAAGATACTCAGTATCGTAATCCTCTTCGGTAGCCTCGTCGACATCTATGATTTTCCTCGTAGTCTCATCTCCCAAAAGCTCCGTCGACTCTGCGTCGAAAGCTGTTTTGAGCATAGGCAGCAGATCGACCGCTACCGCCTCGTCGATTATCAAGGTTTCCATGGCATTGCAGACACCGGGACGCTGGCATTTGGCGTTTACGGAGATCTTCACCGCCTCCTCCGGGTCGGCGGCTTCGTGTATATACGTGTGGCAGAGACCTTTGTCGTGTTTGACGACCGGTACCGTGGCGTTTTCGTTTACAAAT
>JALSXE010000447.1:2177-7537 GCA_027072755.1 Campylobacterales bacterium
TATGAGCGCCTCTCCTCCTCTGGGTATAATGAGATCCACATAGCTGTCCATCTTTATCAGTTTGGCCACACCTTCGCGGCTGGAATCGGGAAGAAGACTGATTAGAGCCTTCGGAAGATTCTCCTCTTCGAGACTCTTCTGTATCACTTTCGCGATCGCCTCGTTGCTCTGCTGCGCCTCTTTTCCTCCTTTGAGTATGGCTACGTTTCCGCTTTTGAAACAGAGCGCCGCGGCATCGCTCGTTACATTCGGTCTCGACTCGTAGATTATTCCGACAACACCTATCGGAATCGAAACCTTCTCGATCCTCAAACCGTTTTCGGTAACCCATCCGTCGAGGATGCGGCCGACCGGCTCTTTGAGTGCCGCTATATCGCGCACCGCCTGAGCCATGGAAGCGATCCGCCCCTCATCGAGGTAGAGTCTGTCCATCAGCGCCGCAGATAGTCCGTTTCGCTCACCCTCTTCCATATCGAACCTGTTATGTTCAATTATCAGGGCACTGTTTGCCTCCAGTGCATCGGCTATCCTGTTCAACACCCTGTTCTTCTTCTCACCGGTCAGTGTCGCTAATACGCTTGAAGCTTCTTTCGCCTCTTTCAGATAGTTTTCCATCTTAGTCTCTTCTCCTGTTAAGCAGATCTTTCAGACTCATCATAGGGTCCTTTCCTTCTATTATCGCATATACCTCGTTCGCTATCGGAAGGTAAATGTCGTTGGTAAGAGAGATCTTGTGAAGAGCTTTGGCTGTGGCTATTCCCTCGGCCACCTCACCGATCTCCTCCAGGATATCGTCTACGCCTCTTCTCTGCGCCAGCCCCAGCCCGACCCTGAAGTTGCGCGAAAGTTTGCTTCCCGCAGTCAGAAAGAGATCGCCCGCACCGCTTAGCGAGAGAAAAGTCTCCTCTTTCGCACCAAACTCCCTTCCGAAACGGGCCATCTCCACAAGGCCTCTCGAAACAAGACTGGCATGGGCGTTCTCTCCCAGTTTCAGCCCGGCACAGATGCCGCCTGCAATAGCGATGACGTTTTTATATGCACCTGCAATCTCGGCACCTACTACATCGGTGCTCACATAGGTCTTTATGAAGTCCGGAAACAGACCGCTCCACTCGGTTGCGGCCATTCGGTTGACGCTGTTTAGCACAAGCGCCGTAGGCAGCCCCTCCATCACCTCTTTGGCGAATGACGGGCCGCTGAGATAGGTCAGATTGGATGAGGGTACGTACTCTTCATATATCTCGTTCAAAAAAGCCCCGGTCTCAGCCTCTATGCCCTTGGAGGCGACGAGTATGGAGTGGTTTTTGAAGCCGTAGCACGATCTTAGCCACTCCCGTACCGCCTGGGCCGGAATCGCCATAACTATCATCTCGCACTCCATCGCCTCGTCGAGCGTAACAAAACCGGCGATATCCCTTTTGCGGCGCGAAGTTATCACTACATCGCACTTTTTACCCAAGGCATACGCCAGGGCCTGCCCCCATTTTCCGGCACCGATTACCGCTACACGTCTCATCTTCTCTCCATCAGTCTCTTGTAGAAAGCTTCAAGGCTCGGAGTCTCTCCCATGACGACCAGAATGTCGCCCGCGTCGAACTTATGGTTTATTCCCCGCGACACGAAAATGAAATCCTCTCCGAGCTCCTTGTCCGAAATTCCTATAAGGATCAGCCCGTACTCCCTGAAGTTTATATCGTGCACGCACTTTCCTTCCAGAAACGAGTTCGGGGGGATCTCTATCTCTTCGATGCTTATTCCGTTGTCTACGTATATTATCTCGTCCATGACACGGGTGACTGCCGGTCTGGTGATGATATCGACGATTCTGTTCGCACTCGATTCGTATATGTCGATAACCTTGTCGACACCTATAAACTTCAGTTTTCTGGTATTCTCCGCGGAGGTCGATACGGAAAGTAGAGTAGAGTCGCCGCAGATGCTCTTTAGAGAGAGAGCAAGGAATATGTTCAGTGCCATCTCGTCCATCGCACAAAAGAGAATCTTGCCGTCAAGACCCAACTCTTCAAGTTCGCTGTCGTTGGTTATATCTATCCGGTACGAAGTGACGATCCCCTCCTCTTTCGCCTTCTCTATATGCTTCTCTTCCGGATCTACGACCGTGATTTTAGAGAAGTTCACAGATAGGGTCTCGTAAACTTTGGCACCGGTTGTCCCATACCCGAACAGAACAATTTCGAGGTTACTGTTTTTTGTATCGAACACTCTGCTCCAACCTTCCTTTGAAATCGGCTATACTTACACTATAACCCATGATCACAAGAATATCACCCGCCTTCAAAGGCGTATCGTCCGGCGGGTTGAAAACGATATAGTGACTCTTTTTGTCACCGGAGTCGAAACGCTTCAAAAGGGCCAAAAGCACGAGCTTGTTGGCCGCAAAATCGAAATCTCCGACCTTCGCACCATCGAGAAAAGAGCCCAGTTTTACCTCCACTTCGTCTATTCGTGCGGTTCTCTTCTGCGTTATTATCGCCTGCAGCGCTTCGAATGCGACCGGTTGACCGATATATACCGATCCAAGCATTCCGGCTATCTCTTCCGGCATAATCACATGGTTGGCACCGGCCATGCGAAGTTTTTTCGCGACACTATGATCACTGCATCTGGCTATTATCTCCACATCGCTGCAGAGGCTTCGTGCGTTGATCGTGATGAACACGTTAATTATATCGTCATGGGTCACACATATGACGGAGCGTACATTTTCACTCAGCTTCAGTCTAAGCAGGGTTTCACTCTTAGTGGCATCGGCCATAAGCACGTCGCACCCGTCCATCTCAGCTTTCTGCACTTTTGCGGGATCGCTCTCTATCACAAGAAAGTTCTCTCTATTCTCCCTCAACTTTTTGGCTACCAACTGCCCGATCTTGCCGTAGCCGCAAATGAGATTGATATCTCTCTTCTTGGCAATACTGTTCATAACCCTTGTCTGCTTTATCTCCGGCAGCTTCTCACTGAAAGCCGAAACTATGATCGAGGTGAGGAAAGATATTGCGCCTATACCGGTAAGAATCACCAGCATCGCAACCGCCCTACCCTCGGTGGTTACCGGGGTGATATCTCCGTATCCTACCGTGGTTATAGTGACGACGGCCCAGTATACCGCATCGAAGAGATTCGATATTCCGGCGTTTCTGTTTCCTTCGAAGACATATATCATTATCGAAGCTATCATCGCAAAAAACGATAGCAGCGTCAAAAGCGTATAGAGCTCCACCTTCTTGCTTCGCAAAATATCGAAAAACTGCAGCAGGCTCCTGCTGTATCGAAGCATCTTGAAGGCCCTGAAAAGTACGAAGACGCGAAGCACCCTGATTTCGCGGTAGCTCGGAAGAATCGCGATAAGGTCTATTATTGCCGCCGGAGACGATATGTAGGCCCACTTGTCGCGTGAAACCTGCTTGATCACTTTCCATAACGAGAATGGCTTTTCGAAAAACTCCGACTCTTCGTAATGGGCTATTACCACTTTATGCACATCGCTATGTACCCATAGGCGAAGAAGGTACTCTACGATAAATATCCACGTCACGATATAGAGGTCGTAAAAGTCGAGCCAGTATGCGACATGCTCGTGAACGTCGATGACAAGTATCGTGACACTCGAAAGTATCACGACTATCATGAAAAGGTCGAAATATTTTTTGTATGGGTAGTCGTCGTTATTGAGAAGATCGTTGAAAAAGCGCTTCACGCGCTGATAGCGCGGAGCGCTCTCCAGCAGATACGCAAAAGAGACTATCTGCCTTATCAGAAAACGTTTCAACTTTTCAATCGCTCTTTAAGTAGCTGGTTCACTTTGGCGGGATTGGCCGAACCTCTGCTCGCCTTCATAACCTGTCCGACAAAAAAGCCGAAGAGTTTCTCTTTACCGCCTCTATACTCCTCCACTTTGTCACCGTTGGCGGCCAGAACATCGTCGATTAGAGCGAGTATCGCACTGTCGTCGCTAACCTGTTTGAGGCCCAGTTTTTCGATTGCCTCATCCACTTCGCTCTTTGGATGTTCGAAAAGATGGTCGAGCACCTGTTTGCCCGCCTTGCCGCTTATGGTTCCATCCTCTATCCGCTTTACAAGCTTTGAGAGTTTTTTCGCATCTACGGGTGAGTTTTGCAAAGTAAGACCGCCCTTCAGTCTCCCGATAAGCTCGACCGTAAGCCATGTGACGGCATTTTTGGCACTCACACCCTCTTCTATCATCGTCTCGAAGAAACGGGCCATCTCCACTTCCGAGGTTATGACGGTAGCGTCATATTCACGCACGCCGTACTCTTCTACATATCTGCGCCTCTTCTCGTCGGGCATTTCGGGTATCTTTTTGGCGGCCTCCACCATTTCGTCGGTCAAAATTACCGGCAGAAGGTCGGGCTCGGGGAAATACCTGTAGTCCGCACTCTCCTCTTTGCCTCTCATCGAGCGCGTCACGCCTTTTGCGGTATCGAAAAGCCTGGTCTCCTGCCACACTTCGTCTTCGTATACTCCGTCTTCCCACGCCTCTATCTGACGCTGCACCTCGTAATCGATGGCCTGATGTATAAAGCGGAAACTGTTCATGTTCTTTATCTCCACTCTCGTATAAAGCCTCTCGTCACCTTTCGGGCGGATCGAAACGTTGACGTCACACCTGAACGACCCCTCCTGCATATTTGCGTCGCTGATATCGAGATAGCGGACGATGGCGTGAAGCTTTTTGAGATACCTGACCGCTTCGTCGGCACTTCGCATATCGGGCTCGCTGACAATCTCCAGAAGCGGCGTACCGGCCCTGTTCAGATCGACGAGGGAGTGGTCCCCTTCGTGTATGTTTTTGCCGGCATCCTCTTCAAGGTGCGCGCGCGTGATTCCTATTCGCTTCCGGCTGCCGTCATCGAAGTCGATCATAAGGTGGCCGTTCTCTACAATCGGAATCTCGAACTGGCTAATCTGATACCCTTTGGGAAGATCGGGATAGAAATAGTTTTTCCGGTTAAAAACCGATCTTTTATGGACCGTGGCATCTACGGCATAGCCGAACATCATCGCCTTTTTTACCGCCTCCTTGTTGAGTACCGGAAGAGCACCCGGAAGACCCAGGCAGACCGGACATGTGTGCACGTTCTGTCTGTCGGCAAAACTTGTAGCACAGTTACAGAATATTTTCGTTTCGGTATTTAGCTGGACATGCACTTCGAGACCGATAATAACTTCAAACATTGTTTTCCTTGAATTGGTTATTTCTATCTATTTATACGGATTCCGGGCAAAGCCCGTAATCCGGTAGGAGGTGAACGGCCCTACAACCCCCTGAAGCTTCGAAATCTTAGATTTCGAGACGACGTTCCGTTGCCGCAACGTCGGGT
>JALSXE010000448.1:0-1802 GCA_027072755.1 Campylobacterales bacterium
GCCCGCAATTTGGCAGGGGTGAGCGGCCCTACACCCCCCCTAAAGCTTCGAAATCTTAGATTTCGAGATGATTTTACGCTTTCTGCGTAAAACATTTCATGAGACGCAAATTCCGGGCCAAGCCCGTAATTTGGCAGGGCCTGGCCGGCCCTACAACCCCCTGAAGCTTCGAAATCTTAGATTTCGAGATGATTTTACGCTTTCTGCGTAAAATCAGCTATTATTTTATCTTTACTTGCCATAATTCTAATTAAAATCTAAAAAGGCGCCTATATAGCCGCTTGCGCGGCGTCTGTGCAAAGATCGGAAGATACGGGTTTAAATATGAAAATAGTTTCTGCAGAGTGGATATTCGACGGCGAGGAGCTCCACAGGAGCAAAGCGGTAGCTTTCGGCAGTAAAATCGAAGCACTCGATTCCAAAGAGCGGTTGCACTCTCTCTTTCCCGATGCCGAGGTCATCGACGCTGACAGTCGGAGCGTTTTAATGCCCGGCCTTATAAATCCGCACGTGCATCTGGAGTTCGGCGCCAACAGAACGGAGCTCAGATACGGCGATTTCATGGAGTGGCTTAAAAGCGTCATCGACAGGCGCGACGAGCTTGTGAATGCGTGCAAAGCCCGATGCTACAAAGAGCAGATGGAGCAGATGCTGCAGGCGGGAATCACGACATTCGGTGCCGTAAGCAGCTACGGGCTGGAGATGAAGGCCTGCAAAGCGGCCCCCCAGAGAGTCGTTTTCTTCAACGAAGCTATAGGGTCTCAGCCCGCCGCCGTGGATGCTCTGTATGCCGACTTCATGCAGAGACTGGAAGAGAGTGGAAGACTCGATGGCGAGCGCTTCATCCCGGCTGTGGCCATACACTCCCCATACTCCGTGCATCCGGTTCTTGTGAAGAAGATACTTTCAAATATAGCAGATATGCCGCTCAGTGCACACTTTATGGAGTCTCCGGCCGAAAAAGAGTGGCTTGAAAGCGGCAGCGGACCTTTCAAGCCCTTCTTCGAAAACTTTCTCGGCCAGAGCACCCCGCTCTGTTTTCCCGAAGAGTTTCTGCAGCTTATAGAGGGTAAAAGGGCTCTGCTGACCCATGCCGTGCAGGCAGACGATAATCTTCTTGGAATGATAGCCGATACGGGCCACAGCGTCACCCACTGCCCGAGATCGAACAGACTTCTGGGGTGCGGAAGGCTGAGACTGGAGAAGCTGGACGAACTCCATATTCCCTGGCTTCTTGGAACAGACGGACTAAGCTCCAACACCTCCCTAAGTCTCTGGGACGAGATGCGCGCCGCACTGATGCTACATTCTCGGGCCGATGCCGACCTCCTGGCAAAAAAGCTTCTATGCGCATCCACCTCCACGGCCGCCGACGCTCTAGGTATTGAAACGGGCCGAATCCGCAAAGGGCTCCATGCCGACATTATAACGCTGAAACTCCCCGCTACGGTAGAGTCACCCGAAGATCTGCCTCTACAACTGCTTCTTCATACCGAAAAGGCCGAAAAGGTGTATATAGCCGGAGAGAGGGTCCGCTAACCCTCCCTACCTTCACACCTGCGCAACGAAAACAGAGTTTTAATGGCATTTCTATAGGCGTTGACAGGCTTTGCAGAGAGCAGGACGCTACCCGTACCAAGCCGTGGCATAGTCGGAAAGGGGAATTGCGACACAAAGGCTTTCATATCCTTTTACAAATTTACAAATGTTTTGCCGGATCGGAGCAGGGTAGTTCAAATTTAAGGTTCATTTCGGTTTTCGCCGGTTCTGAGGGAGACCGTTTCACGCACGATGCGTGAAAC
>JALSXE010000448.1:1812-7516 GCA_027072755.1 Campylobacterales bacterium
CATGGATGAAATTTCGAGAATGAGGAGAAAGCTGGAGATGAGCCTTAAATTTGAACTACCCTGGGATCGGAGCGAAGCTGGCTCGATCGGGCTCTCTTTTTGCTATAATTTTCATAGATTCAAAAACGGTGCGGCATATTCATACCCGATGCCCGCAAAGAGAGGTTGACGTGTCAGATTTTTTCAAGAAGCTCTTCTACCCCATCACCGCAACACTGTAGTTCATACAGAAGTACTTCAAGTCACTTATATTTATCCTGATTCTGATTTTGATACTGGCGCCGGCCGGAACGGAGTCCGTAAAGCCACCCAACCTGGCCAAGGTCGATCTTGCCGGTCCGATCATGGACTCCACAAAGATCGTGAAGCAGCTTGACGAACTGGCGAACGAAAAGAGCATTAAAGGTGTACTTTTCGTTGTGAACTCACCCGGCGGCGCCGTCGCGCCATCCGTGGAGATCGCCCTTGCGCTCAAGCGTCTCAAAGAGAAGAAGCCTGTCGTAGCTTATGCGGCCGGTACGATGGCAAGCGGCAGCTATTACGCATCTATCTGGGCGGACAGAATCGTAGCGAATCCCGCCGCTACAATCGGCTCCATCGGCGTCATAATGGAGGGGATGAACATAAAAGGGCTGATCGACAAAATCGGTATAAAGCCGCAGGTTGTTAAAGCCGGAAAGTACAAAGAGGCGGGAACCCCTTTCAGGGAGTGGACAAAAGATGAGAGAAGAGAGATCGAGACACACATTTTCGATATCTACAAAATGTTCGTGGAAGATGTAGCAAAAGCGAGAAGGCTCGACCCGAAACACCCCGAAAAATTTGCCGATGCAAAGATTTTCATAGCAAAAAAGGCGAAAAAAGTAGGTCTTATAGACGAGATAGGCTCCATTAAAACGGCCGAGGCTCTCATAAAGAGGCTTAGCGGGGTTGCCGAGGCCAGATGGAAAGAGAAGAGCAGATTCGAGCAGTATATGGAAAATTTCGCCGAAGAGTCGGCCAGAATCTTCGCGGAGCAGTTGAAGGGGTGGATTATAAAATAGGTTTTTTTCACCGCTTGACAAGCAGAAAGACTGCAAAATAGTGGAAAACGGTGCCGCCGAGCACAAAAAGGTGCCACACGGCATGATTCAGCTTCATTGATGATTTGACATAGAAAAAGATTCCGAGAGTGTAGATCAGACCGCCTGTAAAAAGAAAGATCATCGGCAGCCAGCCGGCGTGCTCTACAAACGGCCGCCACGCCACGACTATCATCCACCCCATCGCGGCGTACAGAATCAGAGAGAAGATCTCGAAGCGGCCCGGATATACAAATTTTAAAAAAATTCCGACAGCTGCCGCCCCCCAGATTATGCCGAAGAGTATCCATCCAAAAACCCCTTTTACACCGAGCAGCAAAACAGGTGTATAGGTTCCGGCTATCAGCATATATATCGAGGCGTGATCGAGCTGTTGGAGAATAGACTTGGCTTTCGGATGCGGTATAGCGTGGTAGAGTGTGGATGCGCCGTACATCAAAATGAGTACGATACCGTAAAGAGTGGCGGTAAGGATTTTGGTGACATCTTCGCTCAAAGCAGCCAGTGTCACGAGTACTCCGAATCCGAAAGTACTTAGAAAAAGGCCGAATCCGTGAGATACGGCATGCCATATCTCTTCAAAGAGTGTAAAGTCGTTGACGCGCTGCTTCATCGTCAATCCGTCATAAAAAAATTAAGAATCGATCAACTTTTTGAAAGTTTAAAAAGAGGTGGGGAGCGGGCCGCTCCGCTCCCCTTTACCGCTGACGCTGTAGCGTGTTCGGCACAGTTTTAAACGGTATTAGAAGTTTCGGTTGAAGTCGCCTCTTGGCTGACGCGGCTCTCTGGGGCGCGCTTCGTTTACGCGGATATTCCGCCCCTCAACCTCTTTGCCGTTCAGGGCCTCTATCGCTTCATTCGCCGCATTGTCATCCGGCATTTCGACAAAACCGAAACCTTTAGAACGCCCTGTTTCGCGATCGCTGATAACTCTTGCGCTGCTCACTTCGCCATACGCTTCAAAAACTTCTCTAAGCTCACCATCACCCATTCTGTACGACAGATTTCCAACGTAGATATTCATTCTACTTCTCCAAAAAAGACTCTTCCCTTCTACTCAAAGTATAACTTTTTGTAAAATGGGTGAAATACTATACCATAAAAAAGATTACAGCTTATATCTAACATCATATTGTAACTTAGGTTGCAGATTTTTTTCACCGAAAAGCGTAATATTCCTACAAAACAAAAATACAGAAGGAGCGAAAATGGTTGTCAAGAAAGAAGCAGCCGATATCATCTTTGAGCTTGCCGACGGGAAAAAGCATATAACAGATATCAAAAATCTCAATAGAGATATCGTAGAAGAGCTTAACCTAAGCGGTATCGTACACTATCCGATTCCAGCGGAGATCGAACTCACCTACGGCGGGGAGTTACTGGCACGGACACTGCAGCGTGCAAAAAAGCATATAACCGACTACGACGACTGGAAGGAGAACTTCAAATGGATCAGTAGCGAAGTGATGATTATGATCGATGACGCGATCAGCAGTAAAAACGAAACCACTTCCGTTTCAGATACGCCGCTTAATCAAAGAGGTTTCGCGAAAAACGGTAAACTCACACAGGAGGCTATCGACCTTCACGAGATCTATCATAAGATCGATCCCGAACTTGTCATCGATGCACAACTTGCGGAATATATCCGTAAAGCACCGACGGGGCCGACCGATGCACATTATCTGCCGATCGAAGGGAATCGAAAAGATCTGCTCGAAGCGATGCGCCTGATCGCCTACTCCGTGCCGAAGGGGGAATACTACGCTTTCACCGGAATCGGGCAAGCCGTAAAAGATACGCTTGAGTGTGGAGGATGGGTTTCGGAAGGAAGCGTTCTCGATTTGTCTATTCTCGAAAGTATCGCCAAAGTAGCCGACGGTGAAGAGGTAGATCCGGAAACGCTCGTTAATCTGGAGAGTCTCGGTTACGTCGAGGGGGTAGATACTCTCAGCAGCGGTGGAGAAAGAGCCTTGAAGGTATACAGACTCTATAAAGACAAGACAGATCGTCCGATCAAAACGTTCGCAATCGACAAAGAAGAGATCCTGACACTCAAGACGATTCAAAAAATATGGGAGGAGAAATTTCCGGATAATCCGGAAGAGAAACCGACACTGGAAGAGATCAAAAAAGAGTTAGTCGAACGTAAAGTGCGCGAATACAAAAATCTGCACGAAATTTACGGTAAAAGACTGAATGAAATGCCGATCAAAAAACGTGAAATCGCATCCAGATTCGCGGAAGCCAAAAGTAGTGTCGAGTGGTTCGAAGACAACTTTGAACTACACGCTTACCTATTCAGCCTCGAAGCTTTCGGTCTCATATATGAGGGTGTAGGCGAAAACGGAAAAACCGTCTATTATCTGACCGAAAACGGACATAAAGTGCTCGAAGATCAAAAAGCGGACGAACGCGCCATCCACTCCAGTTCCGTAAAAACGCTTTCCATCTCAAACAAAATTTTCGATGCACCAAACGGTGAGTGGATCGTACAGGCACGAAAAGAGCGCATACTCGGTACTTTCGAAGCGACACACTCCGGACTGCTTTACGAGAGATTGGCCGAAGCACCGAAAAAACCTTTCATTACAAAATATGAGATGGAGATTTTCAAGATGATCCCGCAAAGCGGTGTTACGCTCACCGAGCTGACTGAAAAGAGGAATGAGATAGAGACCATACACCTGCTCGAAGCGATCGACAAACTGGAAGCGAAAGGGTTTATCGAAATACTGGCGGACGGACATATCGTCGAAACAGAGTTCGGTACCATGATGGACAAAGCTATGAGCAGCGTCCCCGGCGGTTTCGGCACGCCGATCAATCCTATAATATACCGGGTCGTGAAAGCCGTTGCCGAAACGGGAACCATGTATGTCAAAGAGCGAAAAATAAGAGTACTGCCGAAGCATATAAAAGAGGCGATCAAAAAAAGCGGATTGGGGAAGGAGAGTTTCGAAAAAGCCTATATAGCCGCCAGAGAGGCGAAATATCTCGGTAGGAACAGCGTCAACGAAGCGGGCTTGCTGATGCTCGAAGCGGTGGAAAAGATGACTGCCTGAGAGTCAAGCAAGAGAACGTTTTACGATTTCTGCCGAAATCGGTATCGAATGAGGAGGGAGCAATTGTCTCTTTAACTTTTCCAGTTCGACACAGCCTCTTTCCACCTCCCAACCTTCAATGGAGGAGGGGAGCCCGCCCGGAAGTGGGCGACTATGCATGAAATCGTGTTTTTAGAGATCTCTTGACGAAACACTTTTTTGAACCCAAAATATAGATTGGCAGGCACACCAACTGCACCGATCATATTCGGCATTGGCGATGTGTCCAAATCCCAGAAGCACTTGGCAGGTGCGCATGCGTTTTGGACGAACCACCCACCGACCCGGCATCGACATATCTGACGCACTTTCTACTACATATTTTGGGCTTTTTGGGTTGAATCGATCGATTGGTTGTCGCGTGCCGGTCGGGAGTGCCTGACGACAAGCCTCTTTTGAAAAATGTTTTTGTAAAAAAATCCCTTTTTGACAAACAACAGAAAATTGCTGTATACTTACCTATCGTTAAGTAAGTAGCAAGGAGAGAAGTTGCGCGACAGTAAAAAAGAGAAGATTCTGCTTGCCGCGGCAAAGCACTTTTCAAAGTTCGGTTTCGAGGGCGCCTCTTTGGAGGATATCGCCGCAGAGTCCGGTGTGACCAAGCCTGCCATCTACTACCACTTCAAAGACAAGGCGGCGCTCTACGAGGCGGTCCTTCTGTTCAGACTCGAGCTGCTGGCCGATCGGGTCGAGAAGGCGGCTGCAGGTGCCGAAGGAGTCGAGGAGAGACTTCGCTCCTATATCGAAGCTTTCGGAGCCTTTTTGAATGAACACCACTGCTTCGCCGCCATTTTGGCCCACGAATTTTCCGATGACGGAAAGCAGATGAGCGACCGGGCGGCAGCGGAGCTCTCAAGGACACTCTCGACCGTAACGACCATACTCAACGACGGGGTCGAAGAGGGAGTTTTCGAGATGGAGAATCCGATGGTTGCTCAGATGATGATCGTATCCACACTCATAATGCACCAGACCACCAGGACAATAAGAGCGCGTGTCGCCGGATATGTACAGGGAAAGCACAAAATAAGCCCCGACCCGAGCATGAAAGATCTGGCAAGAATTCTGGCCGACAAAATTTTGAAATCGGTGAAAAAGGAACGGCGATGAAGCGAACCATATGGCTGCTATGGTTGGCGGCAGCGGCGGTTTCGCTGCACGCGGCGGAGGACGAATTACGCAGCAGTATGCTACCCATCAACCAAAAATACCCCATCGCAGCCCTGATGCAGGCCTGCCGGGAATACGTGCAGCACACACACCGGCGTATCACCTTCGAGTGGGCGCTCATCCGTGGGGTAAACGATACGCCGGAACAGGCCGCCCGCCTCGCCGCGCGGCGGGCGCTCCAGGTGCACGGGGCCATCGGCTACACCTGGGAGCACGACCTGCACATCTTCATGCGCCGGGCGTGGTCCCTGGAGCGCGATTTCGGGCGGAGCCGCCTCCACCGCGACCGGATGGCCCGGGCGGTGCTGGAGGAGGGGGTGCCCCTCGGCCCCGGAGCCACCTTCGGAG
>JALSXE010000449.1:0-1879 GCA_027072755.1 Campylobacterales bacterium
ATCATAAAAGGGTAGAGAAAAAGATCATCCTCCACGATCACCGGAATATCGGCCGGAAATGCGCCATAGTCGCTAAGCTGCATATAACCTCCAAATTTTTAAATTTTTCTTAAATATAGTGATTTTTTCCACTTTTGTCAAGTGGTCGGAGAGATACCTTTCGACGATCATTCAAACAGCCACTCGAGCCACCCTTCGGAAGGAGGCGCCAGATCTTCCTTCTTGATCCAGCTTTTTGAATTGCGTTCACGATAGATACGTGCGGCTTCGGGTTTGCCGCGTCTTTCATAAAGAGAGGCTATCTCTTCGTTCATCATAAATCGGGTCATCTCCAGGCGGACCTCCATCGTCTCTACCAGCGGTTTGAATTCACTGTCGGGAAAGCTGCGAATATACCTCTTCGCCTTCTGTAGAGTCTCCTCTATGAGTTCCTGGTCCCTTTGCGGAGATTTGAGCCCCATGAACGACGCCTTTATCTTCATAAACTCGATAAAATCGCGGTTTTTGGAGCTTCCGTAGCGCTTCAGATACTCGTCCAGATAGAAGTTTGCCAGAAGATACTCCTCTTCGTCCATATGGGCCTGAACGAGAATCTGCATCGCCTCCGGTATCAAAGGAGAGCCTACATGTTCGCTTTCGAGAGAGGTAAAGTAGTCGTCCGCCTTCTCCAGGTTTCCGGCCGCCACGCTTCGCATGAGTTTCTGATACCAGTAGAGTGCGGGCTTTTCGAACTCCTGTTCACTTTTGCCGCTGCATCCGTTTACAGATATCAACAACGCAAAAGCAACAATCGTTTTTAAAACGATACTATACATTCAGGACCTTTTTGATAAACTTTGAGAGATTTTAGCCGATATATTATTACTTACCCATTAAAGGTCTCTTTCGGAGGCACAGTAGAGTAAAGGACGTCTTCTTATGGATTTCAAAGCTGCCCTCCCTATCCTGGGATTTGAGTCGTGCAAAGAGGTTACGCTCGAATCGATCGACGGAAACTTCTTCAGACTTTTCGACAAAGGGGGAAAGAGTGCACCCTCTTTCATACTGATCAGACCCTCCCTGCTCAGAAACGACTACATCTTCGATCTGCCGGAGAGCGCCGTAAAGAGTCTGGAGGCTCAAACCCCGGAACAGATAGAGGTTTTGAATATCATGATACTGGACACTCCGCTGGAAAACTCCCATGTAAACTTTCTGGCTCCGCTGCTCTTCAACATGGAGAAGGGGTTGATGGGGCAGATAGTGCTCGATAACCACAAATACCCGGGTTTCGAGATAGCGGCTCCTCTGAAAAGCTATATGGGTAAAGAGGAGAGTGCATCATGAAAATCACGATAGTAGGCCCCGGAAAGATGGCTCTCGCGCTTGCGAAAGGGCTCGAGGAGAAGCATGAGCTGACGATCGTGGGAAGAGACGGAGAGAGGCTGCTTCACTTTACCAACCGCCTTGCAAAGCATGCCGCCACGGCGCTTCTGGGTAAGTATGAGATAGATGGGCAGACTCTTATCCTATGCGTCAAACCGCATGCGCTCAGAGAGACGGCTGCCGAACTGAAAGGAAAAGCCGAAACCGTCTATTCGGTACTCGCCGGCACAGGCATAGATGAGCTCAAAAAGAGCATAAAGGCCGAAAACTATGTAAGAGCCATGCCCAACCTGGCTGCGGCTTACAGATCTTCGATGACCACCCTGACCGGGGACGAAACGAAGAGGGAGGAGGCCGAAGCCCTCTTCGGATCGGTCGGTGAGACCCTGTGGGTAGAGAGCGAAAAGGAGCTCGATATAGCGACCGCCATTGCCGGAAGCGGACCGGCTTTTCTGGCTCTCGTAGCTGAAGCCCTGGCCGACGGCGGCGTCAAAGAGGGGTTGAAAAGGGTAGA
>JALSXE010000450.1:0-7449 GCA_027072755.1 Campylobacterales bacterium
ACGTAGCGGTAGATCCGAACAGGCTTGTTGAGAACTCAGATCCCGCAATAGATACGACCGGGCAGTTCAATGTAAAAATCTACGATATAGACGGAAACGTTGTAGCAGAGAGAAGCGTGCCTTTGAACGGGATGACTTTTCAGGATGTAGTAGACCGTATCAACGCCGTAAACGTGGATGACAATGGAGACAACACCGTCACAAACGATGTGGATGACTTCGTAACCGCATCGATTGATGCCGCGGGCTATATGTCGATTTCACTGAAGGGCGGTCTCAAAGAGAGGGGATACAGATTTTCTATCGAGGAGGAGGATTGGAACAACCCTTCTCTCTTTGCCGGCGCCATGGGAATGGAACGCTTCTTCGACGGTAACGACGCAAAGAGCATAAGGCTCAACAAAACTCTAGACGACAACCCTACGAGAATAGCCGGTAACGCGGCTCCGATTGCCGGAGACAACACGATAGCAAACAGGATGGTTCAACTGCAGTTCGATAAGGTAAATTTCTATATCGACGGTCAAAAAGAGCCATATTCCCAAGACACACTGAGCGGTTTTTTCAGAATGAGTGCAACGGAGGTGGCCGAAAAGACAACAGCGGCGCACACTGCTGCGGAAACTTCGCAGTCACTTCTGAATGCGGTTGTGGACGAGTTCGACAGTATAAGCAGGGTCGACCTCGACGAAGAGTTGACGAATCTGATGAAATATCAGACAGGTTACGGAGCGAGTGCGAAGGTGATATCGACTATAGATCAGATGATACAGACACTTCTTGGAATAAAACAGTAGAGCATGAGATGTCCATGTATCAGCGTCGCGCTGATTTTCACAATTTTCCTCTTCTCTTTCGGCGGCCCTCTGATATACGGCACCAGCCCTTTCGATCTAAATCCTGAGGCACTTTTGATTCCACCCTCGCTTGAGCACCCGTTGGGTACGGACAGGCTCGGGCGCGATATTCTCGCAAGGCTGATGCTGGGAGGTCAGGTATCTTTGATCATAGGGGTCGGAAGCGCTCTGATAGCCTCTATGATCGGGCTTATGGTCGGTGTTACGGCCGGCTACTTCCGAGGCAGGGTTGACAAAGTTTTCGTTGTGATCGTAGACCTGTTTTTGACATTTCCCACATTCTTCCTTCTGCTTGCCCTTGTAAGTTACATAGAAGCGTCGGTGTGGGTACTGATATTCGTCATATCCGTTACCGGGTGGATGACGATGGGGCGCATGATAAGGGCCGAGAGCTTTTCGATCGGCCAAAAGCCGTTTATAAAGATTTTAAAAATAGGCGGCGTACCGACACCGAAGATAATCCTGAAATATTTCGCGCCGCTGTTGGCGCCCATCTTTTTTATCAGCTTCACTTTCGGTGTCGGCGGGGCGATTTTGAGCGAAAGCGCTCTGAGTTTTCTGGGGCTTGGAATAACTCCTCCCCAAATGAGTTGGGGGAGCCTGATAAGCGAGGGCAAAGAGGTGATGCAGATCGCATGGTGGATAAGTTTTTTCCCCGGTCTTATGATCTTTTTGGTGACATTCTCGCTCATGCAGATATCGGACTACCTGCAGACAAAGACCAACCGTAAAGAGGTTTTGGCCTGATTTCCGAGGCGGGTTGAACTCTACTTCAGCCTCTGCATAGCTTTTTGCAGATCTTCCGGAGTATCTATGCCGAAACTTTCGGTCTCCACTTCGCACATAGCTATCTTGAATCCGTGCGAAAGGGCCCTGAGCTGCTCCAGCTTTTCGGTATTTTCCAGAAACGACGACGGTAGCGAGCAGAAGCGCTCCAGCATTTTTCGCCTGAAGCCGTATATGCCTATATGACCCTTGTAATCTTCGTATCCACCCTCTCTGTCGTAGGGTATCGAGCTTCTGGAAAAGTAGAGCGCAAAGCCGCTTTGGTCTGTTACGACTTTGACTATATTCGGATTTTGGGCATCTGCCGGCCGGATCTTTTTGTATAGCGAACAGATCATTACACTCTCGTCTTTGGCATGCCTTTGAACAAGAGTCTTGAGGCTTTCTATCGCTTCCGGCTCGATGAACGGCTCGTCCGCCTGCACATTGATGACCGTTTCGTTCTCATCGAGTCCCAGTCTGGCAGCCGCTTCGTTAATGCGGTCGGTACCGCTTGTGTGCCCACTGCTGGTCATTACGGCCTTGATGCCGTAAGATGAGCAGACTTCCATGACTTCTGGAGAGTCGGTAGCAACCGCGACACGGTCGACATCTTCTACCGCTTTGGCCGTCGCTATCACCATCGGGTATCCCCCTATATCGGTAAGTACCTTTCCGGGAAACCGTGTAGAGCCCAGACGGGCCGGAATCAATATCATCAAAAACCCTTTTTTTGGGTATAATTCTACCAAAAAACGGGGATAGGGTGCTATTTTACCAACCGCTGAGAGGATACCGTTTCAACAGCGATTCGATATTTCTGTACGACTTTATAGGCTCATTCTCTCCATTGGGCGATATGCTCGATGTCGGTTGCGGGGTAGGGGTGATTGGGCTGCTGCTTGCGCGAGACTTCGACCTCAAGGCTACACTGGTGGAGAAGCAGCCCCTGATGGTCTCTTATGCGAAAAAGAATGCCGAAATAAACAGGATAGAGGCCGATATTCACCTTGCGGACTTTCTGGAGTTCGAGTCTGCAAAGAGGTTCGATCATATCGTATCCAATCCTCCGTTTTACCACGAGGGTGTGATAAAGAGCGAAGACCCGCATCTGCATGCGTGCAGATATAACTCACACCTTCCGCCGAAACCTTTTTTCGCCAAGGTAAAGCGACTTTTGAAACCCAGGGGGCACCTCTTTTTCTGCTACGACGCTTCGCAGACGGGCGACATATTGAGCGCATTGAACGAAGCATCTTTGACAGTGGAGCATATGCGGTTCGTACATCCCAAGCGCGACAGGGATGCAAAACTGGTCATGATCCATGCCAGGAGAGACTCGAGAGCCAAGTGCATAGTCATGCCGCCGCTGATACCCTTTGAAGCGGACGGGTATGCCGATGTCGCGAAGGAGATATTTAAAAATGCAAGGACACATACGATAAAATGTCAGATCGATTAATAACCCAAGAGGGCTTTCGCTACACTTTCGATCCAAAAGCGTGCGAAGAGTGCATGGGAAACTGCTGCACGGGAGAGAGCGGGCATATCTGGGTATCGGTTCAAAAAATCCCCCAGATGGCCGCCTATCTCGGGATGGAAAGCGAAGAATTCATAGAGAAATATCTGGAAAAATCGGGATATAGATATACGATAAAAGAGAGAGTCGTCGTAGAGGGTGAGTTCGACTGTGCCTTTTTCGACAGGGAAACGAACCGGTGTACGATCTACCCTGTGCGCCCGATGCAGTGCAGAACATTTCCCTTTTGGGACTACTTTAAAGAGAATGAAGAGGAACTTAGAAACGAATGTCCAGGTATCTTGTAACGACGATAGCGCTTCTGCTCTTTATAACCGGATGTTCCACCAAAAATGCCCCTCTTCCGCATGGGATCGAAACTAAAGGGAAAAAGAGCCGGTATAGAACTTTCGCACTCGAAAACGACTATATCATACATGCGCTCTACTATAAAGAGCATAGAGCCTATGCCAGGGCCTACACGCTTTTCAAAGAGCTCTACGACAGGACCGGCAACCCCGAATATCTGCGTGAGGCCGCCACCCTTCTTATCGCTTTGAAGGAGTACGACGAAGCGCTTAAAGATCTGAAGATACTGACGGAAAAAGAGCCTGAAAACGCCGAGCTCTACAGGCTTATGACAATCGCATACGTGAAAAAGGATAGGAGGGAGGATGCGCTAAAGAGTGCGCAAAAGGC
Source organism: Campylobacterales bacterium (assembly GCA_027072755.1). GTDB lineage: Bacteria > Campylobacterota > Campylobacteria > Campylobacterales > Hydrogenimonadaceae > Hydrogenimonas. The sequence goes on from JALSXE010000450.1 coordinate 3,841, forward strand.
CCTTGAACTTGACCCCGACAATATCAAAAACGTCGATATGATAGCCTCTATCTATCTGAACGACGGTGAGAACCGCAAGGCGTTCGAGGCGTATGAGAGATACTACGAAAAGCATCACGATGACGACTCGCTTGTCAGGATGGTATCGATTCTCTACCACAAGATGCATGATCGTAAAGGGAGCCTGAGCCTGCTGGAGACACACAGCAAAATGGTCGGATGCAGTGAAAAGGTGTGTCTGTTTCTTGCGGAGATATACAGGCGGGAGAACAACCTGGACAATCTCGCTTCGGTATACGAGAGGCTTTACGGTGCGACAGGAAAGAGCGAATATGCGCAAAGGGCGGCAGAGATCTACACCTACGAAAAACGGTACAAAAAGGCCGTAAAGATCCTGGAGTCTTCAGGAGCCGACAAGAGGCTTCTTCTTGCCGTCTTGAAGCAGTCGAGAGAGTACGAAAAGGCTCTTAAACTGGCAAAAGAGCTCTACGATGAGACTCTCGATCCGGTCTGGCAGGCGGAGTACGGGGTTCTTCTGTATGAAGCGGCCGAAAAAAAGAGCGATCCGAAGCTCCTGAGAAAGGTGGAGAGTCTGCTCTCCTCCTCGATCAAAAAGGGAGTCGACGAAGCTCTCTATCTCAACTACCTCGGGTATCTGCTCATAGATCATGAGATAGATATAACAAGAGGCATGGAGCTTGTTAAAAGAGCGTTGAAGATCGATCCCGACTCTCCATTCTATCTCGACTCACTGGCATGGGGTTACTACAAGCTCGGCAGGTGCGACAGGGCGTACGATATTATGAAAAGGGTCGTGGAGAAGATGGGACTCGATGACAAGGAGATCAAGCTTCATTGGGAAAAAATCAGTAGATGCAGGAGTAAAAAGAAGTGATACTCGATGAGATAATCGCACGTACCAAAGTGGATCTGGAGAAGAGAAAAAAGGAGTATCCCCTCGATTGGCTCGGCCGTTCGCTGGCTTACAATCCGTTCCCTCCGAGAGATGTTCACAAGGTGCTCAAATCGACCCCGGAAAATCCGTACAGGATAATCGCCGAGGTTAAAAAAGCCAGCCCCTCGAAAGGTGTGATAAGAGAGGATTTCGACCCGCTGAAGATAGCCCAGGCTTATGAAGAGGGGGGCGCGGACGCTCTATCGGTGTTGACCGAGCCTCACTATTTTAAGGGAGATATCGAGTATCTGACTCAAATTCGCAGATATGTACCCATGCCGCTTCTGCGCAAAGATTTCATTATAGACAGGTACCAGTTGGTAGAAGCCCTGGTATACGGAGCCGATTTCGTACTGTTGATAGCCAAGGCGCTGACGCGCAAACAGCTAAAAGAGCTTCTGGAGTATACATGGCATCTCGGTATGGAGGCTCTTGTCGAGATACATGACAAGAAAGATCTGATAAAGGCGATTTTCGCGGGTGCCAACATCATTGGTATCAACCACAGGAACCTCGAGACTTTCGAGATGGATATGAGCCTTAGCGAAAGGCTCATTCCCCTTATCCCCAACAGCAAGATAATTGTCGCAGAGAGCGGGATACACGAGCATGAGCAGGTCAAACACCTTCATGAAGTCGGTGCCGATGCCTTTTTGGTCGGCGAGCACTTCATGCGGCAGGACGATATAGCCGGTGCGCTGAAGAGGCTGAAACGGGGCGATGACTCCTAACCTCTGCTCCCTTTAGCCTCCTTCAGTAGCTCTATCACCTCTTCGTCGCTTGTCTGGTCGAACCTCTCATAGTGTGCTCCAACCGCCCAGAAGGGCTCCGGAGTCTCTATTACCACCACCTTGTCTGCAAGTCGCTCCATCTCTTCGACAGTATCGGCCGGAGCTACGGGAACGGCAACCACGATTTCGGCGGGGCTCTGCTCCCTTATAGCTGCAAGGGCCGCTTTCATGGTATAGCCCGTCGCTATTCCGTCATCGACCAGAATGACCGTTTTGCCGGTTAGATTGCCGAGCGGATTCTCGCTCATTCTGTACATCTTCTGACGTCTGTGCAGCTCCTCCCGCTCTTTGGCAATCACACTATCAAGATAATCTTTCGAGACGCCGAGTCTGTATACGGCCTCTTCATTCAGCACCACACGTTCCGGCTCCCCCTCCACGAGGGCCCCTATGGCAAACTCTTCGTTGAAAGGGGCGCCGAGTTTGCGCACTATTATTACATCGAGCGGTGCGCCGATTCGCTTTGCAATCCTGAATCCTACCGGTACACCGCCTCTTGGCAGCGCCAAAACGACAGGGTTTTCGAACGGGCCGAGCTCTTCTATTTTGTCGGCAAGGATCTCTCCCGCCTCATATCTGTCTTTGAGCATAACTTCTCCTTCAAAGTCTATCAACTGTGAACCGAATAAAAGATGAGCGCCGGGCGCCCTCCTGTTCCGGTTCGGTATAAGAGAGGTATAGCACAATTTAAGGAAAAATTCAAGTTCGGGAGTGCACGCAAGTGCGTGCGGAGTGGCGGAGTCAGGCGTTCAGGAGCTCTTTCGCTATGCGGTTTATGACCCTTCCTTCGGCACGGCTGCCGATTTTGCTTTTTGCCGCTCCCATCACTTTGCCCATATCTTTCATTCCCTCCGCGCCTGTCTCTTCGATAATCTCTTCGAGAATTTTCCTCACTTCATCTTCACTCATAGGTTCGGGCAGGTAGCTTTTTAGAATCTCGAGCTCTTTTTCGTTCTTCTCCACCAGGTCGTCGCGTCCACCCTCTTTGAACTGCCCTATGGCGTCGTTGCGCTGTTTTATCTGCTTTACCAGTATCGCCTCTATATCCGCGTCGGTGAGCTCTTTTCTCTCGTCGACCTCTATCTGTTTTATCGCGCTCATGACAAATCGGATCACGTCACGCTTGAATGTGTCTTTCTGCTTCATAGCCTCTTTTAGATCGTTTTGAAGTCTCTTTTTAAGATCGCTCATTATGTACCTTTCAGTTGGAACGGTTTTTGCTGGTGTACATGCAAGAAGTCCAGAAATTTCTGCAATTATACCAAAAGCTTGGAGTGGTAAGAATGAGAAAAACGGAACTGACGGCACTTTTGACCTCTCTTCTTCTGCTTGGGGGGTGCAGCGCGCGCAATACCGAGGCCAAAATAGATTTCAAGCCGCCGAAGTATGTGGAACAGATGCCCCCCAAAGAGCCGCAAACCGGCATCTACAATCCGGGCAGCCTGTTTGGACGCGGTGACAGCCCCGTCTTTTCCGACAAGAAAGCTATGAACGTAAACGACATCGTAACGGTGATAATTAACGAAAACATCCTCTCCTCTTCGAGCGGAACCAAGAGCATAGCCAAAACGACGGCGGACAAACTCGGCGGCGGCGTTATGAGCTCTTCCGGCGGCGGAGGATTGATGGGCAACATAGCGAACCAGGCCAACAAACTGACGAATATTGGGTTCAACATAGACTCCACCGTAAGTTTCAAAGGGGCCGGTACCCACCAAAGAAGCGAAAAGTTCACTACCAACATATCCGCCAGAATCATCAAAATTCTCGAAAACGGCAACTACTATATAGACGGCAGGCGGGTCATGCTAATAGATGGACAGAAGCAGATACTGCACGTATGCGGTGTTATACGACCCGAAG
>JALSXE010000451.1:0-1846 GCA_027072755.1 Campylobacterales bacterium
ACGGACATCACAGGCTTGAAGGCTCCCAAAGGAATGGTCAGAGACCCTCTCAGGGCCGAGCCGAAGCCGACACGCTCGAGACCTATGCGCAAAAAACGCTCTTCGAACAGAAGAAGAGAAAGCGTGAGCGCGAGCATCGGTGCGGTGTATGCGGTAGCGGCCGTGTAGTCGTAAAAGGCCGAAAAGGCGGTAAAACTTTCGACCGCATAGACGTCGTAACGCAAAAAACCGGGTACCGTAACCTCTCCAAACGAAAGGAGAAAGACCAGAATCGCGGCAAGCAGAATCCCGGGGGCGATAAGCGGCAGCGTAACGCTCTTTAAAACCCCCGGCCAGCCTGTCGCAAGCAGGGCCGCCTCTTCGAAATTGGGATTTACCGATCTCAAAAGTACCATCGTAAGGATCATAGGTATCGGAAGGTAGACACAAAATAGTATGAAGAGAGCCCCTTCGAAACCGAAAAGATGCTCATAGGCCCTATGCAGCAGCACGGAATCTACCATGTCGACCAACACTCCGCCGGGGGCCAGCAGATCGGCCCATCCCACGGCCCATATATAAGGCGGCACCAGGAGGGGCACTATAAACAGAAGAGCGAAAAGACGCTTGAGCGGCATATCGAAGCGGCCGAACAGCAGCCCCAGAGGCACACCCGCGGCCAGAGTCAAAACAGTGACCGAAAATGCCAGCTTTAGACTGTTTTGCAAAAGATGGCGCCGATGCGGGGTCGAAAAGAGTTCACTGTAGGCTTCGAGTGTAAAGTGGCCATCTACAAAAAGGCTCTCGGCGATCATGACGAGCAGCGGGAGTACCGCCACGATAAAAAAGAGTAAAACCGTACCGTAAAGGATACGCTCTTTCGCACTCACATCAGAGTCCGGCCCACTGCTTCAAAAAGGGTTGAATCTTCACCATCTCTTCGGCAACCTTCGCATAGTCGACGTTCATGGTTCTGATCTTATCGAGAGGCTTGAGCTCAGGCGGCACCGGTACACCGGCGTGCAGCGGTATCTGGGCGCAGTCGGCAAAGGCGAGCTTGCGCTCCGTCTCTTTAGAGAGCAGGTAGTCGAATAGAAGTTTCGCTTCCGCCGGATGTTTGGAGCCCTTTATCAGCACGGCGGCGTTTGGAACTATAAAAGATCCGAGACCGCCCTCCTCCTGATCCGGGTATATCATGCTAACCGGTTTGCCCTGCCTTATGCGGTTTACGGCATCGTCACTGTCTACCAGTGCGAAGCCTGCCGCACCCATAGCGACAAGGTCGGCGCTTTCGCCGTTGCTCGTAGATATAGCGACACCGTTTCTCTTCATCGCATTCATGAAAGCCTCCGCCCTCTCCGCTCCCCATACGCTAAATAGTGCCGCCATATGCGACGTCGTGGTGCCGAAAAGGGGGTTGGCGATAACCGCTTTTTTCCTGAATTTCGGGTTCGTATAGTCCTGTATAGAAGAGGGTCTCTCTTTCAACGAGTCATTCACTATAAAGACCCGTGCTCTGGCCGAAAAGCCGCACCAGTAACCGTCGGAGTCTTTGAACCTTGCGGCTATGCCTTCGGAGTTTTTGGAGATATAGGGGGCGGAAATGCCCTTCTGCTTAAGAACCTCCGCGCGTATCGGCTCATTGGCCCAGTAGAGATCGGCCTGCGGATTGGATTTTTCGGCGATAAGACGGTTCATGACTCCCGTACTCTTCGCCTCTTCGGTATCGTAAACCGCTTTAACCCTGATTCCGGTCTCTTTTTCGAAATCTCTCAAAATCGGCTCCGAAAAGACACGGTCTTCGGAAACATAGACGACTACCACCCGCTCTTTGGGCCCCTGAGACCCTTTTTCGTATCCTATCCAC
>JALSXE010000452.1:0-1499 GCA_027072755.1 Campylobacterales bacterium
CGGACTCATGACCGGCTACTTCACTTGGATGAGTGATAGAAGCGACTGGCTCGGCTGGCTGAAAACTTTCATTCTCGTAGCGACAGCCCTGCTGCTGATTTTCAAGCCTATGCCCGGAATAGCCGCGGTCGGACTGCTTCTTGCCATATACTTTCTTTTCGACTCGTTCGGAAATATGGCGATCGCGTTTACGATGAAGCCTGCAAAAGGTTGGTGGCTCTGGCTGCTAAACGGGATATTCTCCCTGCTTCTGGCGGTTATCTTTCTAGTTGGCTGGCCTTTCAGCTCGCTCTACCTTGTCGGTCTGTTTGTAGGCATAAGCCTATTCATAGACGGTATAGTTCTTATAACCCTCGGCAGCTATCTCAAAAAGGGCGGTTGAGATCAATCTTCTTTGTTCAGCAGCCAACCTTGTTTAACAAAACTTTCTTCTATATGCTGCTAATTTACAAAACCATGTAATTAGCAGCCTCTCTCTGTAAACATAGAACAGTTACCGAGATTTGATGTTTGTAATCTGTTAACTATCCGTTTTGTCCCGTTTACCCTTGCAGTGCTATAATCAATTATAACACATATAAGGAGGCGGAAATGAAAAAAGGTTTCACAATGTCGATAGCGGCAGCGGTGATGATAGCAGGATCTACAATGCTCTTTGCCGAGCCCGGCAACTTCGGTGTCAACGGCAAAAGTGCATGGACCCAGCCGTTGGAAAAGCGTGTAAAACATACGGACAGTTTTGGGGACACCTATTACACTTACTCTTTTGAAGAGCCTAAAAACCATATTCAAAAAGAGGTTGAAAGGGAGTCGAAAGGGTTGAAAAAGGCACCTCAGGAGGTTATAGGAGGGCTGAAAGCAACATTGAAAGCGCTTGAAGATCTGCAGAAAAACAACCTGAAAGATGCGGAAGCGAAGCTGCAGGATGCAACCCGCCTTTTCGATAAAGCTTTGAAGGCAGACCCGAAACTGAAACTCGTTCCTATAGATAACGATATCGAAGTCTTCCATTTTGAAGGAAGTGTAAGCGACATAAAAGCGGATATCGCGCTGGCACGGAAGCTGCTGAAGAGGTATCAGACCCGGGCCGCGAGAGATATTCTTATGCCTCTGGCAGACGAAATTGTCGTAACTACCCATTATATCCCTATGGATCTCTACCCAAAAGCTGCCAAAGATGCTCTTGAGCTTCTTAAAAAGGGTAAAAAAGATGAAGCCGTGCGCACACTTGCACTTGGTGTCGGTACGATAGTCGCGCAGGAGAGTGTCATTCCGATCCCGCTGCTGTCGGCTCAGGAACTTGTCACTGTAGCATCCAGAGTAGTATCGAAAAACCCGAGTGAGGCTCAGGAGCATCTGAAACTGGCAAAAATAGAACTTCACAAGGCCCTGCTGCTGGGTTATGCAGACAAAGACTCCAAAGCCTACGAATCGATCTATTCGCAGATAACGAAGATTCAAAAAGAGATCAAGGCAGGGGATCTTGTGCTGTGTCTTGG
>JALSXE010000452.1:1509-7290 GCA_027072755.1 Campylobacterales bacterium
CAAAACACTCTACAAAAAGTCTGTTTGAAAGGGTCAAAAAAGATATTGAATCTCTTCTTCAGAAAAAACGGAGCGAAAAGAGAGAGCTGAAAGACAACGGTTCAGTCTACAAAGGTACTGCAAAAGCCCATGCTAAAGCGGCCCGTGAAGAGACAAACGACAAACTCCGTTTCGAAGAGAAGATGGAGTCTGACGACTTCTAATAAAAACAGCAACAACATGATGTTATGAAAAAGGCATAACATCCCGTCGTTTTAGAAATAAAACGTCGTCTCGGAATCTGTGATTTCGAAGCTTTAGGGGGTTGTAGGGCCGGTCAGGCCCTGCCGGATTACGGGCTTTGCCCGGAATCCGCATAACATCAGATAGAAACAAAAGGAATAAAACATGTGGAATTACAGTATGCTTCCAAACGACATGAACCTGCTACCCAAACTTGCAAAACATTCGATTATTGCAGGTGTCATTATGGCTATTCTGGGTGGACTGGCTCTCTTCTTCCCATTCTACGGGTCACTGGCGACTGTGGCGTTTGTGGCGTGGCTGATGATCTTCGGCGGTTTTGCAGCAGGCTATGCAACCTATAAGAGCAACAAGGGTGACTGGCTGGGCTGGCTCAAAACCTTTATTTTGATCGTAACGGGATTGCTGATGATATTTTATCCGGCAGTCGGCATTCAGGCTGTAGGTTTGATGCTCGCCATCTACTTCCTGCTGGATACTTTCGCCGGTTTTGCACTGGGAGCTTCGATGCGGCCCGCCAAAGGGTGGTGGCTCTGGTCGCTTAACGGTTTCTTTTCACTGGTGTTGGCCGTCATTTTTCTCACATCATGGACTTCCATCAAGGAGACAGCTTGGCTGATCGGTATTTTTGTCGGTATCAGTCTGCTATTCGACGGTTTTATGCTGATTTTTATGGGTAACAGCATCAAGAAGATCGGAAAAGGAGAGTAGGCTTTTCAAGCCAGCCATTGCCAAACCATTACACCCGTCAAAATAACGGTGATGAGGAAGGCGAAAATAGAAAAGATATTTTCGAATCGGCCGGCTGTGAATTTACCCATGACGTTACGGTTGTTCGATACCTTCACGGCTATGGCTATGAGCAGAGGTATCAGCATTCCGTCGAGAACCTGCGAATAGTAGAGGGCGTCTACAACATTGACAGTGTGGGCAAGATTGATTCCCGCACCGACCAGGATTGCCCCTACGAAAACCACATAGAATCCCTTGGCATCGCTGACGCGGTTGTCCATTCCCTCCCGCCAGCCGAACGTGTCCGCGACGGCGTATGCGGTCGAACCGGCCAGTACCGGAATCGCCAGAAAGCCCGAGACCACTATACCGAGCGAGAAGAGGGCGAAAGCGTACTCGCCGGCTACAGGCTTCAGTGTCAGTGCAAGAGTGTTTACTTCCCGAATGTCACTGTTCGTTCCATACAGTAAAACTGCGCCCGTGACGATCATTGCATATGCAAGCAGATTTGACCAGACCATTCCGACAATTGTGTCGAAACCTACTTCATCCGCCTGAACGACACTCTTTTTCTCCTCCCGCTCTTCGGAAGCCTGCCAGAACATAAGATAGGGAGATATGGTCGTTCCAAGCATGCCCAGGGCAGCCATTATCCAGGCACTATGCATCTCTATCTGGGGGATAAAAGTGTTTTTAAGCACCTCCATAACCGGCGGTTTTGCGATGATAGCGGAGAGTATGTAGACCCCGAGTATCGCCGTCAGCCATATAAGTACTCTTTTGACGGTATTGTATTTGCCGAATATTATCAGTCCTGCTGTGAGGGCCGTTACGACCAGAAGCCAGTGTATCGTGGGGAACCCTGTCATTATATGTAAAATGGCGGCGATGGCATTGAGGTCGGCACCTATGGTAAGTATATTTGCAACGGCAAGTACAGATACCATCAGCACAGTCAGTTTTTTGGAGTAGAAAGCGGTCGTGATCTCAGGCAGACTCTTGCCTGTAACGATGGCTATACGGGCCGCCATATTCTGTATGGCTATCATCATGGGGGTTGAAAGCAGCAGCAGCCAGAGCTGTGAAAAACCTGTAGTGGCACCGACAACAGTGTAGGTAACGATGCCCGCGGGGTCGTCACCCGCTCCGCCGGTAATGAGGCCCGGCCCCAGCTCTTTAACTTTTTCCCGGTTTTTTTCGATTTCCGATCTGATTCGCTCCGACAGATGCATCTTCAATCCCCTTGCAGATTCTCTATATCTATCTCGTTTTCAACCCTGATTCGGCGCATCCGGCGCCAGACATATATCGAAACCGAGAAGATGACAAAGCCCAACAGAATCAGAGAGAACCACGCCGCACTCTTTTTCGCCGCACTCCCTTCACCGAATATATAGCCGATAAGAAGCATGAAACCGACCCAAATGAGGTTTGCGGCAAAGGTGAGGGGGATGAAGTGGCGCATCGGCATGTGCGACAAGCCGGCCGGAATTGAGATATATTGCCCCATACCCGGTGTCAGCGGGGCTAGAAAAACAGAAATTTTTCCATGATTTTGGAAGAATGTAACGGTTTTTTGAATGATCGGTTTGTGTGAGAAGAGGCGCCGGATTATATGGCGGGCAAAAAGATAGTTGATCAGAGCGCCTGTAAGACTGCCCAAAGAACCGAAAAGCAGTGTCAGAGCAAAGCTCTTGGATCCCAAAGAGGCGAGATAACCGGCCGGTATGAGAACTATTTCACTCGGGACCGGAATGAAAGTACCGACCAGAACCATATAGATATAGATACCGGTATAGCCTGCCGTATCGGCAAAGTATACCAGTGCGTCTATGATGGTCCGGATCATCTGTCAGATACCGAGGACTTTCAGAGCACCCTGTATCGTCGAGGCTGTCGCGCTTTGTATATGGCGATTCAGTTTGAGCGGATGCATCAGCATCTTTACAGCCATTTTGTAGGGGTAGTAGCGTTTTGCGAAGTGCCTGACCTCCCTGCGGAAGCTTTCGAAATCCTCTTCAGGCGCTATATATTTAAAGGCGATGGCGATATCCTCGTCATTGGCCTCCTTGAGCCGCGTATAGATAATTTTGGTTATTTCGCTTCGACCGAGATGTTCCGTTTCATTGTAGCTCTCGAACCCTTTGTCGAACATCTCGTAGTGGTATATTTCATCTTTTTGAATATTGTACGCGATTTGCGCCAGTATCGGTTCGTCGAGATCCTCGGCGAGTGCCGTGAGGGCGCGATAAAATGTCGATGTACCGGTCTCTACCACCATTCGTGCCAGCATCTCACCGGCACGGGTAGGCTGAAATTCATCGAGGGTACAGAGAGCGCCGTACTCACGGCGGAAGCCGTCATAGCCCTTTTGCCAGTCGAAATCGGGCCATACCGTTTCGACATACCGGCGCAGGGCTTTTCCGTGTTGAAGCTCTTCCGGCTCCCATGTGCGGGCAAGCCATGATGTAACGGTTTCATCGCCTTCATAGAATGTAACGAGATTACGTTCGTAGATATCCGAGGTTATCTCTATGAACGATGCGACAGCAATGATTTTGAATAAAAAGTCTTCATCTTTCAGACGCTCCCGTTCTATCGAGCCGTAATCGATCGTTTCATAATTCCACCGTGCCACAATTTCGCCTTTTGCTTATTGAAGCTATTATACTATGTAGTGTCCAACGAGAGTAAACCGATCTCTGCGGGAGCTCTCTGTTTCTACTCGGAACGATCTTTGGATTTTCTGACCGACTTTACTACTATGACGGCTATTAGGGTGATAAAAAGCAGCGGCAGAAGATTTTTTTGAATAAAAAGCATGAATTCTATCGCCCTTTCGCCGAAATAGTAACCCAGCGATACAAATGTGAAAGCCCACAGAATAATACCAATAAGATCGAAAAGAAGAAATCTGAAAAAACTGTAGCCCGACATGCCGAAAGTGAGCAGTACCGGTATATGTGTACCGTAGATAAATCGTTCAAAGACAATTATGAAAGCACCCCATGTGCCTATCCAGTAATCTGCCTGCCTCTTTTTGTCGGGATGCGATTTAAGCCACTCCTTCGCTTTTTTCTCGAAAATCCTGCCTGTCAGAAAAACAGAGGTATCGCCTATGAAGGCTCCCGCAACCGCTACGAGTATGATGCCCTCATATGTGAATACCTCCGACCTGTGGGCGAGCCAGCCGGCCAGCATAAGGCCGATCTCCCCCTCCGTGATGCTCCAGACGAAAAGGGCCTTGTAGCCGTAACTGAGAAGAATATGTATGGGAATGGCGAAAAGTGAGATTATCAAACTCAATCCTTCGAGTATACGGTTTTAAAATCTACGACGACCTTTGTTTTCGGACCTACCTTTTCCAGGATCTTTCGCACTACGGCTTTTCTGCTCTCTTCATCCATTTCGGTTTTTGAGTAGATGTCGATGTAGGCATAAAGTTCGCTCACTTCATGCTTTACATTGCGAAGCCGGACCCTTACCCTCTTTCCGTCGACATTCAAGTAGGTAACCTTTGCAAGATCTTTGTAGACATGCTCCTCCGTTACGAGCGTGCTTGTAGAGAGCCAAAGCGGTATGGCGATCACCGCAACCATCAGAAGTTTTATAAAAAAGGCGGTTGAAGCGTATCTGCTGGAGGCGTATCCCAATATATAGAACATGGCGCCGGATGCAACTATGATTCCTACGATGTTGGCCAGGAAAAGGAGAAAGGCGTTGGAAAAAACGGGCCAGGATCCCCATCCTATACCGATGCCGGAGACACAGAGCGGAGGCACCAGTGCAACGGCGATCGCGACACCGGCAAGGCTCTCTCCGACCTTGGAGTCGGTGTATCCGTAAGCTGCGGCTATACCGGCAAAAACGGCGACGGCGAGATCGAGCAGTGTCGGGTGAGTTCTCATCGACATCTGGTCGGTTATGTGGGTAAAGGGAAGCAGCCACGCATATAGTGCCGAGGCCGTGAGGGCTATCGCCACAGAGAGCAGTATGGTCTTTGTACTTCTATGCATCAAAGTGTCGTCAAATCGAATGGCTCCCATAGCGAAAGCGACTATAGGGGCCATGAGAGGTGCAAGAATCATCGCGCCTATGATCGTCGGAGAGGAGTTTTGAAATAGGCCGGTAGCCGCCATAAGCACGCTCACAAGAAGCAGGAGAAGGTAACCGGCGGAGATCTTAGCGGAGTTGCGAAGTTTCATGAACAGCTCCGCGAAAGCCTCTTCCGACGCTATGGGCACGAGCGGCAGGCTCCTGCGTGTAAAGAAAGCTATGAGGTCGCCGTCTTGCGGAAGGTTCTGTATGCGCATGCTCTCTTTCTCCTCGCCGCTTGCACACCCTTTCCACCCGGTAACGATCTTCGATTTTGTCTCTATCGTCTCGAAAGAGATCTCTTTTGTTTCAGTTTTTGTGCCGTCGACCGTGAGGTGCAGGGGTTTTTCGCTGCCGCTTTTGAGGGTTATGCGTTCGCTTTTTACCGTTCCGATCCCAGGCGGCAGACTTTCGGTAGGGTTGACTTTCCGTTTTGCAAGGAAAAAACGGAGTTTAAGAGCGCCGAGGACGCTTTGAGGTGCGTAGATAACCGAAGCGATACGCCTGCACCGGTTGTCGGACTCCTTGAAAAAGTATGGGCGTTTCGCCTGCATTACCGCTTCCGCACCGGCTTCTACCAGCAGCGATGCCGTCGATATCTCTTTCTCTTTGGCCGTCTCGATCTGCAGAGGAAAAAGCTTCAGAGAAAATAGGCTCTCAAAAAGCGATTTAAGCGCCGCTTCGGCCCCTCTGCCGCTTATCCATCCGCTC
>JALSXE010000453.1:0-7287 GCA_027072755.1 Campylobacterales bacterium
CGAGCTTTTTGAGCTGACCTTTTATCTCTTTGAGCCTCTCTTCGCCCTCCGCGTAGCGTTTGGCTCCGCCGGCTATCTCGGCATCGAGTTTTGCTATGGTTTTGTCGAGCTCCCGCAGCTTTTTTCTGTTGGAAGCTATCTTCTCCGCTATCTTGGCCAGCTTTCTGTCCATGTTGCTGTATGCGCTTTTCGTATTCGCAAGCCTCTGTTTCGACTTTTTTATCTTTGTATCTATAGACGCACCCGATGCCGGAAGCAGCACAAGAGCCGGTATCAGCAGTAAAAGCTTCAAAACCATTCCCGCTACTGCTCCTCTTTGAACCGTAGCACCACCCAGGCGGCACTAAAGAGTGCTATCGCGAAAGAGACTCCGGCCAGCACCGCTATGTCGTCGAATCTAAAAAGGGTCTCCGGCGTCGTACCTATCTCACCCAGCAGCTCCGCTACGCCGGGGTCGTTGACCAGATAGACAAGCGTCGATACGACAAGGAGCAGAGCGAGCAGCGCGTCGACTATCGCCAGCCTGAAAAGAACCCCGCTTCGCAGCCACACGGGCGCCCCGAAAAGCGACATAATCTGCATCCTCTCCCTATGTTCGAACTGCCAGATCGTCATCTGTTTCATCAGGAGCAGCAGAGATATGGCACCTATGAGCACGCTGAAAACGGTAAAACTGATCTTCATGAACAGCAGCATCGCATAGAGCCTGTCGTGCACCTTCTCGAAAATATGCACATCCCGTACCCCGGGAATAGACATAAGCTCGGACTTCAGCCTTTCGATCCTATCGCTTCCGGCATATCTTCTAAGCTTTATCGAGAAAAAAAGCGGCATGATAGACCTTATCTTCTCGACGCTTTCGGGATTCATATCGGCCCTGATCCCGCGCAGTACGTTTTCGGCATCTATCGGCTCGACCCTCTCTATCAGTGTATCGCTGTGGGAGATATCTGAGAGCTTCACCGACCTGTCCGCCACCAGGATGATCGAGTAGCTCTCTTTGAGCCTCTTCTCGTGACTCTCCGTTATACGGTCGAAGAGCATAAGATACTCAATGCAAAAAAGAATTGCGAAAAGCGGGAGTATCAGAGATAGATGGTGCCTAATGGATCTCATAGATCACTCCGTTTTCGATCATCAGATGGCGGTACTGCGCACTGAACATCTCCGGGATGTGGTGAGTCACAACGAGAATGGTGGTCTCGAGCTCCTCGTTCGCACGCTCCAGAAGGTTCCATACCACCTGTGATGAATAGTCGTCGAGGTTTCCGGTCGGCTCATCGGCCAGGATCAAAAAGGGGTTGTGCGCAAGAGCCCTCGCCATGGCTACCCTCTGCTGCTCACCGCCGCTCAGCTCGAGGGGGTACTTGTCGCTTTTGTGCGAAAGCTTTACGTGCGTAAGGAGCTTCTGCGCCTGTGCGCGGCAGACATCTCTCGGAAAACCGGCGATTATTAGCGGTAGCATCACGTTCTTTTCTACGCTCCACTCTTTTATAAGTTTGTAGTCCTGAAAAATTATTCCTATATGCCTGCGCAGCTTGTACAGTTTCGACCCGGATATCGAGTTCATATCTATACCGCCCACCTGAAGCTCGCCTCCGGAGAGCGGCATAGAGCCGTACATCGATTTCAGCAGTGTCGATTTGCCGCTTCCGCTGGCACCGGTTACAAACACGAATTCTCCGGTCTTCACCTCGAATGTGGCGCTCTTGATCACGGGCTCGTGCCTCGGATAGGCAAGCTTGAGTGCCTCGGCCTCTATTACGTTGCGCATTCCAACCACTCCCTTATCTTCATGTGTGCTCTGAAGTTCGTCGCGGTTTTGACCGGCGGACGCGGATAGTAGGCCGCTTCGCCGCCCTTGAGCAGAATGAACTTGTGCTCCGGCCTGTCGAAGCTGCCGAAAGAGAGCCTCACGAGCCCCTCTCTTTCGTTTATGGCGTAAAACCGCTCCAGGTGGATGAAATAGTCCCTCTCTATCCAGGCCTTTTCGGGTCTCTTTTCAAAAAGTTTGTTTAGTGGAAGCGCTTTTTTGAACGAGAAGTCGTACTCCTGCAGACGCGTTTTCGACTCTTCGAGCGACTCGACATCTATCTGGTAGATGTTCTTCTCCATCCGCCGCCATCGATCCTCATATTTGCTCCGTACGGCCGCTTCGAGGTTTTTTGAAAGCGTCAGCCTAACCTCTTTGGGACGAGTAAAGACCTCCATCGCATAGCGAAAGTAGTTTTCGCTGTCGGTACGGAGTTCGAGAGTTCCCCCTTTTTCAAGAACGCGCAAAGACTCCCGTAAAAACGAGTCCGAAATTACCCTGCGGTGCGGCTTTTTGTCCCACGGAACCGGAAAATGGACAAATATCCTCCCGACCCTGTTGCTCGGAAGCAGCTCCATGAAAAGGCGCGCATCGTAGTCTATTACCCAGAGATTTTCGATACCGTCGAGCTCAATACGCCTCAAAACCTGCTCGAGCGAGGGCCTGTGTATCTCGAGCCCTACAAGATGGACATCCGGATTCTCTTTAGCCTGGTGCACCAGGTGGCGACCGCTCCCGAATCCTATCTCCACCCAGAGGGGTTTGTCGGGCAGTGATGACGGGTCGAACTCGGAGATATCTTTCAGTGCGCTCGGCGCTTTCTGCAGTTTTGCACGCTCCGGAGTAGAAAGGTTGTCGAACAGTACCCGGGGTTTTACTTTGTCGACATACGCCTTCAGCGCTCTTTTCAAAAGGGTGCTCGGAGAGGGTCTCGTTATCTTCTCCCCTTTCAGCAGAAGAGCCTCTCCTTTGGGCTTCAAATTTAGCAAAAAGGGAACTCCGTCGCACTCTATGCCTATCAACCCCTCCTCCGGATGCTCAAGATTCCTCGCGAACCATTCGAAACCGACCCCTTCCGCCTCGAACGGCAGAATAGACTCATCGAAACTCTCGATCTTGATATGGGGCATCCGCTTCTCTACCGTTTCGCTTCGATATATAGATCCACCGCTTCGGAGGGTTCGGAGCGGAGTCCGTTTTTATCTATCTCCACGACCCTGTAGCTATATTTGACTCCGGGTTTCATGAACTTGTCTACAAACTTGTTGCCGTAGATGTTGGTAAAGGTGCGCTCCTGCTTCGTCAACCCCTCCCAGTGGGTTCGGATCACATCGTACCTGTCCGCACGATCGTCTCCGGGCTCCCAAAAGATTATTCCCTGATTGAAAGCGGTTTTTGCCGCGGTGATCGTAGGTGCCGACGGCTTCGGTAGGGTACTGCCCATAACGGGGACCTCGGGTATCGGGCTCTCGAGACCGTCTTTGTCCACGGCCGTCACTTTGTAGTAGTATATCTTTCCGTCACCGTCGACCTTGTCGTCATAGTATGTGACGTCGGTTTTGGCACGATAGCTGTAAAAGGCGTTCGCGAAAGGGCTTCTGTAGACCTTGTAGTAGACTACGTCCGTGCTTTGGCTCGGCTGCCACTGCAGGTGGATCCTCCTGGGCAGGTCCTGCGTGGCGGTCAGACCGAGAGGGGGCTTGGGCAGCGGCTTGGTAATCGCTTTGACCTCGGTGCTCGGCCCCGATACAAGCCCGTTGCAGAGCTTCACCCTGACTCTATATACATAGACCTCCTCTATCTTGATATCTTTATCGATATACTCCGCGCTAAGACGGTTTTTCACTTCGGCCACCCTCTTCCACTCTCCCGGTTTTGCAACCGTGGAGCGCTCTACGACATATCCTTTTACCCGAAGATCCTGGTGGGGGCGCCAGATCACCTTTATCCTCTTCGGGAGGTTCGCTATGGCACGCACGAAACTGACCGAAGGGACCATCGGAGCGGTCTTTACACGTACCGGCTTCGACTGCATCGACTCGAAGCCTTCGGCGTCATAGGTCGACATCTGGTAGACATAGAGAGATCCGGGATGCAGGTTCTCGTCCACATAGTGCGAGCTGTATCTGTCCGCGATGGTAGCTACGCGCTTTAGCTTGCCGTCGGTACTTCCGGGGTCGAGTCTGTAGAGCATATAGCCCTCTATTTTTGTCGACGGAATCATCTTCCACTCGAAACCGACGCTCGTCATGTCGCTCAATGTCTTGATCGACTCGACTTTCGGCAGATCGGCTCTGATTTTCGGCTTTT
The DNA here is from genome assembly GCA_027072755.1 of Campylobacterales bacterium. Classification (GTDB taxonomy): domain Bacteria; phylum Campylobacterota; class Campylobacteria; order Campylobacterales; family Hydrogenimonadaceae; genus Hydrogenimonas. The sequence continues at coordinate 4,124 of JALSXE010000453.1, forward strand.
CAGGCGTTACGCTCTTCGTTGCGCATCCGCCGGCAAACATCACCAAAGCGCCGAAGCAGATTGCACGGATCCAGTATCTCATCTAATCTCTCCTTCTCGAAATAACTCTCTATCGTTCTGTTCATGGAATCGGGAATCTCTGCGGTAAACTGCATCCGCTCACCAGTCGCTGGGTGCTTCAGATAGAGCACGTAAGCGTGCAGTAAAATACGTTCCATTTTACCTTTGCCGCTCTTAAAACCGTATAAACCGTCGCCGACGATGTGGCGCCCGAGCGAAGCCAGATGGACTCTGATCTGATGCGTTCTTCCGGTATGGAGCTTCGCCGCTATAAGTTCGTAGGCGCCCTTACGCGAAACGATCAGCTTTTCGAATCTTGTCCTTGCCGGTTTCCCGCCCCTGACTATTCCCATCTTCAACCTGTTGGCCGGGTTTCTGCCTATGGGGCCTTCCACTTCGCCGGAGCTCTTTAGAGGATAGTCGACTACAGCCAGATAGTAGCGTCCCATGCTTCTTACCTGAAGCTGCCTGGAAAGCTCTTCGTGGGCACGGTTGTTTTTGGCCACCACCATCGCACCGCTCGTATCTTTGTCCAGACGATGCACTATTCCGTGCCTCTCCTCTCCGCTTATCGTCGAAAGCGAGACCCCTTTCGCCTTGAGCCAGTCCACAAGTGTCGCCTCTTTGACGCTCGGAGCCGGATGCACGACGATCCCGGAAGGTTTGTTTATGACGAGGATATCGTCGTCCTCGTAGATTACGGGGATGTCGAAGTCGACGGCGGCGGCTGAACGTTCCGGCTCCTGCGGTATCGTATATTCGATCTCTTCGCCCTCTCTCACTCTGTAGCCCGCTTTGGTCACCTTTTTGCCTCCGGCCCTGACATACCCCTTTTTTATCAGCTGCTCCACCTGGTTTCGTGAACCGCCTATGTTGGAGTGCAGGAACCTGTCGAGCCTCTCGGCTCTTTGCGCTACAAGGTGCCTTGTTAAACTCTCTCTTCTCATTTGTTCGATACAATTTCCTGAAACAAGTTTGGCAGATAGGATACCATGAAACACCTCTTGATGTTCGACAGGCGCATTTTAACACATTTCGATTTTTTTCTGATTCTGCTCATCCTGCCTCTGATTCTCACTTCACTCTACCTCGTAAACGAGATCAGTCCGGCACTCTTTCGCAAACAGCTTCTCTACACCGCGATAGGGTTTGTCATCTTCTTTATCTTCTTCCTGATCCCATGGAGATCGATAAGGTGGCTGATTCCCTTTTTCTACTGGCTCACAATACTTCTCCTGCTTAGCGTGGATATTTTCGGAGTCACCAAACTTGGAGCCCAGCGCTGGCTCGAAATCCCTTTCATAGGGTTGACGATCCAGCCTTCCGAGCTTTTCAAGCCGGCATTCATACTTATGCTCGGATACCTGGTTCACGAAAATCCCCCTCAGCCGGAGGGTTACGGTCTGAAAGATTTCGCGAAGTTCTCCTTTTACATACTTCTGCCGTTCATCCTTATAGCCAAAGAGCCCGATCTGGGCACAGCCCTCGTGCTTCTAATCATAGGCTACGGAGTCCTCTTTCTTGTAGGGGTAAAGTGGAAGATATGGGCCGGCATAGCGTTGACCCTCGCGGTAGCGGCACCCTTTCTGTACGGGAATCTTCACGACTACCAGAAGAAGAGAATCCACGACTTTCTGGCCGAAAAACCGAGCTATCACGTACAGCAGTCGATCATCGCCATAGGCTCCGGCGGTATGAGCGGCAAACCGAAAGAGGATGCGACGCAGACACAGCTGAAGTTTCTGCCGATAGCATCCAGCGACTTCATTTTCGCCTACTTCGTCGAGCGTTTCGGCTTCAGCGGTGCGGCCGCGCTGATACTGCTCTATGCGCTGCTCATACTCCATATTCTCAGCCTCGGAATACATGCGAAAGAGGACTACTACATAAAAGTGACGGCATACGGCATCGCTTTCCTCCTTTTTGTCTATATGAGCGTCAACATCCTGATGACTATCGGGCTCGCTCCGGTCGTCGGGGTTCCCCTTCCGCTACTGAGCCACGGAGGGAGCAATTTCATAAATTTCATGCTTCTTTTCGGAATTTTGGAAAACTTTATTGCATTTCGGTTCAATTTTTTGTATAATTCCGGCTCTAAAGTTAATTTTCTTTAGAGAACCCCCTATCAAAAGGGCCAATAGCTCAGTTGGTTAGAGCATCCGGCTCATAACCGGATGGTCCCAGGTTCGAGTCCTGGTTGGCCCACCACTTATGCTAAACAGACTCAGCACCGCAAACCGCACTCCGAAACGCTAAAATATCGCAAAATGCTTGAGAGTTCAGAAATCGTGTCGATATATATCACAATCATGATGCAGCCGGCCTCGGCAACGATGAAGGCGGGCAGAAGAGGTAGATTATGAATATTACCAAACCGGCCGCGGCGGCAGCGACAGCCCTGAGCCTCTTTATGGGCCTGCATGCGGCAGAGACGAACGGTATCGCTCCCAAAACGGATGAAACACCTCTTGGGACGCGGAGCGCCCGTAAAGCCGACTCTCCGGTCGGTATGCTTGCCGGTGGAGAGTTCCGGGGGCGTATGCGCATCAACACTTTCATATGGGACTGGAGAGAGGAGAGCCCTGCAAAACGCGACAACCGGGCCGCCGCTTTCGGCGGCAGCCTGCTTTACGAATCGGCGGAGTACGGAGGCTTCAGCGCAACGGCAGGCCTCTATACATCGCAAAACCCTTGGCATATAAAGAGCAAGAACGTCGGTTTTTTGAAAGCCGGTAAAGATACGACCGACCGATACAACGTAAAGAAAACCGGCGACTGGGGAGTTACCGTTCTCGCACAGGCGTATCTGCGATACCGCCTCGGCAAGAGCCAAGTCCGTTTCGGACGCCAGATCTTCGAGAGTCTGCTCACAAGCGCCAACGATACGAAGATGATCCCCAACACTTTCTACGGTCTCTCGCTCATATCGAACGATCTAAGCGCAACTACGATCAAGGCGGCTCTCTTCTCACGACAGAAACTGCGCGGCCATACCCGTTTTCACGACGTCTTGACATACAGGGACGCGGACGGTGACAGCTGGGCCAACAACGACGACTCGGCCGTAAACAGATCGCTGACATACCAAAGATTCAGTGCGGCGG
>JALSXE010000454.1:0-1826 GCA_027072755.1 Campylobacterales bacterium
GATAAAACAAGTCAAGCAAATAATTCGTAAAAATATTGATGATATATCTTTTGTTGTAGGCAACGGAATAAATAGGTATGGATTACAAGATGAAAATTCATCTTGGGATCAGTTGTTGCTTGAATTATGGCGAAAAGTTGTCGGCGAATATAAAAACAATGTTCCAATTGGAATATCTTTGACTGAATTCTATGATATTTTGGAGCTAAACAATACAAATAATGGGTCTACTATAAATTTGCAAAAAGAGTTTTGTGACCTAATGGGGAATTGGAATTTTGAACATCACCATGTCCTTTTTCTTGATTTTGCTAAACACGCTCATGCGCCAATATTAACAACAAATTTTGATAATATCTTTCAGAAGGCTGGACAATTAGAGCTTTATAGAACTTCTAGAAAAGGATTCACGGATTTTTATCCTTGGGACTCTTATTATGGTTTATCGAAGTTAGAATATCCAACTAGTGGATTTGGCGTGTGGCACATTAATGGAATGCAGAGGTATTTTCGCAGTATCAGGCTGGGGTTAACTCATTACATGGGTTCCGTTGAACGTGCTCGTAGTATGATTCACAAGGGAAATGAAGAAAGACTATTCACTGGAAAAAATGTGCACAACTGGAAAGGCGCAAAGACATGGCTCCATGTTGTATTTAATAAATCTATTTTCATCTTTGGGCTTGGTCTTGACGAAAATGAAGTTTTTTTAAGGTGGTTGCTAATAGAGAGAGCAAAATATTTTAGAAAGTTTCCGGAAAGAAAAAAACAAGGTTGGTACATAGCTAAAAAAGACAGCACAAGTCACGGAAAAAAGTTGTTTCTAGAGCAAGTTGGCATCGACGTTATTGAGCTCCCTACTTATGATGATATTTACAAGCATTTATGGGACTAAATCTGCTAACAAGGCGCTGCACTGGACGCCAATTCCGCTGCGCTCCATTGGCGCCAGTGAGCTTGGTCGTTATGGAGTAGGATATTTGAAATGTAACAGGAAGGATGGAGGTTCGGCCAGAAATTCCAGCAGGTATAATGGGCCAATTGATTCGATTAGATACGGGCTATCAGGGATAAGGGATTTGCAAACAGAGTCAGTACAGAAAAATATGTACTTTTTGCTACTTGGTGCAAGCAGAACGAATTGGTAAGCGCATTCAGGCCTGGAGCAATCAGAGTAGAAAGGATGAAAGAGTGGCAAAAATTCAGCTACAAGGCACTGAATTTAATAAGCAGCTCAATGGGAGCCTGGGGGCTTGAATTGGAAGGAAAGAGAAGATAAACTTTTCAGTATGATAATATTGCTTTAAAAAGTTTCAGGCCAGTACAGCATAAATGGAAGTTGAGCTTGGCGTTGGCCAGCAAAAGAAACTGTAGGTAACAAATGGAATGGAGGTGGGACCACGAAATCCCAGCAAGTACGACAAGCCAATTGATTCTACAAGAAATCGGCTTTCAGTGACAAGGGATCATCAAGCGGAGTCAGCACGGAAAAAATATGGGCGTTTTGCTGTTTGGTGTAAGCGGAAACAAGTGGCGAAAGCATACTGGCATGGAGCAATCAGAGTAGTATGGATAGAGTTGTGCCCTAAAATCAATGGACAACGCAGCGATTTTACAGAGCAACTTGTGGAAGGCCCAGATCTTGAATTGGAAGCAAAGGGAAGATAAGCTTATCAGCATGATAATAATGCTTGAATTAGTTTCAGGTAATTTCAGAAAAGTAAGGATGGCATCAAAGGACGGGGGCAATAGAATAGATTAAGAACCATAACAATACGATCTAGCGGACCGCCAATCCACCGCGATTCGATTGGCGTCTTGTCGGC
>JALSXE010000455.1:0-1815 GCA_027072755.1 Campylobacterales bacterium
GTCTCAAGGTAGAGCTGGTCTCGGAAAAACCTCTGACTCCGGGCATAAATCACATAAAGGTGAAGCTCTTCAAATCTTCCAAACCGCTGCAAAACGCCAAAGTCGCACTCAAAATCTTCATGCCGGCCATGCCCGGAATGCCGTATATGGAAACGAAAGCTAAAGCGAAGCCGGTCGGCGACGGAACGTACGAGGCCTCTTTCAACGCGGCCATGGGCGGCACTTGGCAGGTACACATCTTCGTTACGACCGAAGAGGGTAAAAAGTACCGCTTCAAGACATCTTTCAACCTTTAGGAGCGGGGTATGCGCACTCTGCTTCTTGCAGCCCTTTTCGCCGCATTCGTAAATGCGGCTTCGATACCTCAGCTTATCGAGTCGGCACGCACGAAACACCCTACCCTCGAAGCGATAAAGCTGCGTATCGCGGCGGCTGACTTCGCCGTAGAACGAGCCAAGAACTTCGACGATCCCATGTTTGGAGCGGGAATCAACGACATAAGGCTCGACAGACCTGCAGACCGCTCACTCGAGAGGATGCAGACCCACTCACTGACCTTTTCACAAAAGATTCCGTGGTTTGGGAAAAGGGGTGCCAAAGAGGCTCTGAAAATTTCGGCGAAATCTCTCTTTTTCGCATCGCTCAAAGAGGCCGAAGCGGAGCTGTTTTCGAAGATAAAGCAGAGCGCCTACCGCCTGTGGGAGACCGAAAGACTCATAGAGGTGGTACGACGCACCATTACGCTGACAGAGCAGAACATCGAACTTTTCGAAGCATACACCGCATCCGGCGAATCGGGAAATACACATATGGGAATCATGTCGGCAGAGCTTGTCAAATCGAGGCTCAAGACCTCTTTGAAACGCCTTGAGGCCCAAAAGAGCGAAAGTCTGGCACTTCTTAGTTATCTCAGTTTCCGGGATGTAAAAAGCGTTGAAGTCAAACTCGCAGACAGGAAGCTTCCGCCGCTTGAAAGCCTGATTTCAAAAACCGAAAAGAGCCCGACAGTAAAAATAGAAGATGCGAAAGAGAAGATACAACAACGGCGTCTGGAAGTTTACAGACTCAAAAGCAAAATCGACCCTGTCGTGCATCTGGGCTACTTCCAAAGGAGCTCCTTTGAGGACTACGTCTCTATCGGAGTCGGTTTCACTCTCCCGATATACGGAACCCAAAAGAGCGAAGAGGAGGAGCAGAGGGTCCTTCTAATGGAGCGCAAACTGATGGCGGCAGACTCCCGAAAAAGAGTCGCGGCCCGACTGCGGGGGCTCTATGCACAAGCCGAGAGCAGCCGCAAAATAGTCGAGATCATAGAGAAAGAGTCCCTACCGCAGATAGAGCATATGTTCGACCTGATCCGCTCCGAGATCGCCGCAGGCGGAGATCTCTACAAGTTCATAGACCTTGTGGAGCAGAAGCTCAGACTCGATTCGGAAGCGATAACCGCACGCGCGAAATATTTTATCACTCTGGCAAAAATAGAGGCTGTTTTGGGAGAAGAGATATGAAAAAAAGATTACTGATACTGCTGCTACTGCCGACACTCTATGTGGAGGCTGCCGAAAAACCGACCGTGGAGCAGCTCTTCAACGTACAGACCGTCAAAGTCAAAAAGGTTTCGGCCGCTTTCAAAAGAGAGTTCTACGGCCTACTGAAAACGGATGACGCGCTCATACACGAAATCGTCCCAAGGTACGGAGGGTATGTGGTGAAACTCTACGCCGACAGAGTATATATGAGGGTCAAAGAGGGTCAGGTGCTGGCGAAAGTCTATTCGCCGGAAGTCTTCAAGGCGAAAGAGGAGTACATCAACTC
>JALSXE010000456.1:0-1814 GCA_027072755.1 Campylobacterales bacterium
AAGCCCCATGCCATACATGGTGGCACCCCATGCCATCCCCACCATCCCTGTATAGGGGATGCCCTGCCCTTCTACAAAGGGGGCGCGCATGTAATCCCTGGTGGAGGCCTGGGGATTGTCCCAGTCTGTATAGAATTTTCCGGTCTCATAGGCCCTGAGTGGATATGGAATGGGAAGTAGATGACCGGTTTGGTCCTTTATGGCATAGCCATAGTTAAAGTCATTAAAGAACATGGCCATCATGTCTTCCATGGTGGCCTCCTCGGGAAGTATCCCCTTTCCCTTGAGGTAATTGAGAAAGCCTACGAAGAGCTCCTTAAGCGCATCGTTTGAGGCCATTAGCCTTTGCATCTCATCCTGTGGCCCATTGGGATTCGGCGTGTATTCTGCCCTTATCATGCCGTTTTCATCCCATATCTTCTGTACATTTTGCCCGTAGATGGCATAGGGAAGATTCACGCCCTGGGCCTCCATGCCCTTTAGGGCATCTGTCCACATCTTCATCATCTCGCCCACGATATCGCTTGGAAGCCTCATGAGGGGTATGAGAGAAGTGGGGCGTGTCATCCTCTGGGGTGAGCTCGTGTACTCCAGGGCAGTCTCTGCCTTGAGACCATTTTCAATGGGCATTCCAAGGGATATCTCTTCCACCTTGTGCTCTGCATCCCTTTTGGCAAATATCAAGAGCCTTGGTCTGAATGGCTGGGCCTTCAAGCCATCTGCGGTCTTAAGGGCATAGGGGCTTTCAGGATCGATATGACAGAGGAGACAGTCTGCTTCCATGACCCCTGACTTTGTCCAGTCGTGGCGCTTTGGCGCCCCGATCTCTGCCACAGTCTCCTCTATGGACTTGTGGCTGATCAGTGCCTGGGTCGTGGCTGTGGGCGGATAGTCATAAAAGTCCCTGTCATAGGTGTGGACTGGCTCAAGGCTGGGGTCTGTATAGGGGATGACTGTTCCGTCACTTTGGACTATGCCTTCAGCAGGGCCTCCGCCTGGATGGCAGGAGTAGCACACTGCTGCCTCATCTGCCACACCCACGTCAAAAAAGTATGGTTTGCCCTCGCTTGTAAACGGGTCCTTAAGGCTCCCCCTCTCGCTCTTGGCCGCCAACTGGCGGTAGGAGGGGGGTCACCATGCACCAAACTGGCCCGGGCTAAGGAGATGCCCGTAGGCATTGGCCAAATACTTATAAAGCGTCCCGTCGTTGTGTTCGTCACTCCAGTGGTCACTCAAATTCTCACCATTTGGGCCTGCGCCCTCCCTGAAGTGAAAGGCCCTGGTGATCTCGTTGTAGTCATGGCATGCCCCACAGGTCTTCTTGGGACTGTAGGCAGGACCGCGCATATAGACCGTACCACTCGCAGTGGTGATGGTGTCTGTGGGGTCCAGTTGGTCCTTTATGGGGGTGCCGTTTTGGTCCAGTAAGGTTACTGGCGGGTGCCCGTATGAAATAGCGGGCAAGGAAATTGCGAAAAAGGCGAACCACAACACAGCGGACAGAGTCCGTTTCCTCTTCATAATGTATCCTCCTGGCGTCTTTAAATTTAAGAGCCAGAGAAAAAGTACTCCTGTTATATCCTCTGGCTCATTTACAAAACCAGCTTAGTAAAATCCTTTTCAAGATTTTTCATAGGACTTTTGTCATAGGCTCATGTGACCAAAGTCAAAAAAGAATGCCAGGGGCGGCCTGGGCACTGAAGACAGATGTTGCAATATGCCATCGCGGTAAAACCACCCTTGCCAGACACATCATCTCAAGGACAAAGAATACAGTTTACCTTGACCTTGAGCGTCCAGTGGATGCCAACAAA